>JAQTXO010000253.1 GCA_028688765.1 Acidiphilium sp.
TGCGCCGCATCATCGATCTCTGCCTCACCCACATTCTCACGGAGTCCCGCGATGTCCAGCCGCCTCGATAACGCAAGGACCATCCGCGCCCCGCGCGGCACCACCCTCACCGCCCGCTCCTGGCTCACCGAAGCGCCCTTGCGGATGCTGATGAACAATCTCGACGCCGAGGTCGCCGAACGCCCGGAGGAACTCATCGTCTATGGCGGCATCGGCCGCGCCGCCCGCGACTGGAACAGCTACGACCGCATCGTCGCCGCCCTCACCACGCTCGAATCCGACCAGACCCTGCTGGTCCAGTCCGGCAAGCCGGTCGGCGTCTTCCGCACCCACGCGGATGCCCCGCGCGTCCTGATCGCCAACTCCAACCTCGTGCCCCAATGGGCCAACTGGGAGCATTTCAACGAGCTCGATCGCCGTGGCCTCATGATGTACGGGCAGATGACGGCGGGATCATGGATCTATATCGGCTCGCAGGGCATCGTGCAGGGCACCTACGAAACCTTCGTCGAAGCCGGACGCCAGCATTATGACGGCAACCTTGCAGGGCGCTGGATTCTCACCGGCGGCCTCGGCGGCATGGGCGGCGCCCAGCCGCTCGCCGCCACCATGGCCGGCGCCTCGATGCTCGCGGTCGAATGTTCCGCCACCCGCATCGACATGCGCCTGCGCACCCGCTACCTCGACGCTCAGGCCCGCACCCTCGATGAAGCGATGGCCATGCTCGACCACGCCAAAGCCGCCGGCAAACCCGTCTCGATCGGCCTGCTCGGCAACGCCGCCGAGATTTTCCCCGAAATCCTCGCGCGCGGCATCCGCCCGGACATGGTGACCGACCAGACCTCCGCCCACGACCCGCTCAACGGCTACCTCCCCGCCGGCTGGACCCTCGCCGAATGGGAAGACCGTCGCGCCACCGACCCCGATGCCGTCACCGCCGCCGCCAAACGCTCGATGGCCGATCAGGTCCGCGCCATGCTCGGCTTCTGGCGTCAGGGCATCCCGGTGCTCGATTACGGCAACAACATCCGCGCGATGGCGAAGGATGTCGGCGTGACCGACGCGTTCGATTTTCCCGGTTTCGTCCCCGCCTATATCCGCCCGCTATTCTGCCGGGGCATCGGCCCGTTCCGCTGGGCCGCCCTGTCCGGCGACCCGGAGGACATTTACCGCACCGATGCGAAAGTGAAGGAACTGATCCCCGACAACCCCCACCTTCATCACTGGCTCGACCTCGCGCGCGAGCGCATCGCGTTTCAGGGCCTGCCCGCGCGGATCTGCTGGGTCGGCCTCGGCGACCGCCACCGCCTCGGTCTCGCCTTCAACGAAATGGTCGCCAACGGCGAGCTTTCCGCCCCCATCGTCATCGGTCGCGACCACCTCGATTCCGGCTCGGTCGCCAGCCCCAACCGCGAAACCGAAGCCATGCGCGACGGGTCGGACGCCGTGTCCGACTGGCCCCTGCTCAACGCCCTGCTCAACTGCGCCTCTGGAGCCACCTGGGTTTCCCTGCACCATGGCGGCGGCGTCGGCATGGGCTACTCCCAGCACGCTGGCATGGTCATCCTGGCGGACGGCACCGAAGCCGCCGCCGCCCGCCTCGCCCGCGTCCTCTGGAACGATCCCGCCACCGGCGTGATGCGCCACGCCGACGCCGGCTACGAAACCGCGATCGACTGCGCCCGTACCCACGCCCTCGACCTCCCGTTCCTGCGCCCCGGGGATTAACCCCCGCGCCGCCCGGCCGATCACCCCGGCTCGCGCTTCACTGGCACCGCCGCCTCGTTGCGCCGCAGGAACGGGATCGTCCAGGGCGGATCATAGAACCACGCGGTCGGCTCGCCATCGGGCTGCCAGAGCGAGGATTTCAACGCCGCCAGCAGCCGCGCCTGTTCGCGCGCCACCGCAGCCGGGCTCGGCACCCCGGAAAACCGCAGCACGGCGTAGGTCTCCGGCGGCACCGGCACCAGATGCACCTGCGGATCATTGGGAACCGGCAGCGTCTCCATGGTATAGCCCGGCGGCATGAAAAACCTGATCGTCCATGCCCCGGCTCCCGCCGCCGATTGCGCAACCGGCGCCGTCATCGCGATCTTTTCCGAAGCCGACTGCGCAACCGGTGCCGTCATCGCAATCTTCGCCCGCGCCTTGTTGCCCCCGAAAATATACCCGGCCAACCGGCGGAACCCCTGATACCGCGCATGTTCCGCACTGCCCGCAATCGTGGTCTCCGCCGCGATGCGCGGCGCATAGCGCCGGATCTCGATGGTGCCGACATGGCCGATCACGCTGTATTTCGGCTCCGGCGTCCCCGAGCGGATACCCACCACCGAACACGCGCTCAGCGCGGCACTCATCACCATCGGTGCGATCGATTTCGCTTTCACCTCGGCATCTCCTCGTTGCTGTCTCGCATATAGGGTGGCCGCTCACCGGCGACAGATCACCGCCTCGACCGGCTGCGCCCGTTCCCACCCACGCCGTTCGAGTTCCGGCGTCTCATGCCGCTCCTGCGGATAGCCGATGCACAAATACCCGATCAGACGCCACTGCTCCGGCACATCGAGCGCCGCGCACACCGCCTGCGGATCGAGGATCGAAACCCATCCCACCCCCACGCCCGCCGCCCGCGCCGCAAGCCACAGCGTATGGATCGCCATGACCACCGAATAGGCCACGGTCTCCGGCATGGTCTGGCGTCCCAGCCCATGCCCGGTCGCCGGATCGGGTTCGGCGAACACCGCGACATGGCACGGCGCGTCATCGAGCCCGGCGAGCTTGAGCCGGGCATAATCCGCCGATCGTTCCGCCTCGTAACCCGCTGCCGCCGCCGCATTGGCCGCAACGAAACTCGCCCGCACCGCCCCCCGCGCGCGCGCGCTCTCCACGATCACGAACCGCCACGGCTGGCTGTAACCCACCGAAGGCGACAGGCACGCCACCCCGAGCAACTCCTCGATCAACCCGACCGGCAGCGCATCGGTCCGAAAATGCCGGACATCGCGCCTTAGCGTGAACAAGCGGATCAACTCCCCGGCAAAACCCGCCGAAAATTCCGACTCGCCCGCATTTGCTACAATTGCTGCCATGAACCTACCTCTCCCAACCCCGCGCTTCGCCCTGCTGCGCCACCCGAAACCCGACATCGCGCCCGGCATCTGCTACGGGCGCAGCGATCTCGGCCTCGCCCCCGAAGGCCACGCCGCCATCGCCGCCATCACCGCGCGCCTCGCTCATTTCGCCCCCACCGCCATCCTGACCAGCCCCGCCCTGCGCTGCCGCCTCCTCGCCGATGCCATCGGCACCGCCCACCACCTCACGCCCACCATCGACCCCGCTTTGCACGAGATCGATTTCGGCGCGTGGGAAGGCATGGCGTGGCACGACATCCCCCGCCCCGCACTCGACCGCTGGGCCACCGACCCGCTCGATTTCGCCCCGCCCGGCGGCGAATCCGGCGCGGCCCTGCTCGCCCGCATCACCACCATCGCCGCCCGCCTGCGCGAAATGCCGGGTGCCGTCATCATCGTCTCCCATGGCGGCCCGCTCAAATTATTGATCCCCCTGCTGCGCGGCGAACCGCCAGATCTTCTGGCCCACGCCCCGGCGCAGGGCTCGATCACCCTGATCCCATAACCCGGAACCCGCCCTTCGCCATCACCCCGGCCAACAGGCTCAGCACCACACATTCCACAATGATTTCCAACCCCCCCAGCGTATCGCCGGTATACCCGCCGATCGCGCGCCGACCCACACCGCGCCACCACCACGCGAGCCCCCCGGTCACGCCCAGCACGAGCACCGCACGAACCGCCCCGAGCAGCACCACGCACACCAGCGCCGCACTCCCCACCGCCGTCCAGGCCGCATGGCGCGATATGGGCCCGATCGCTGCGGCCAACCCGTCCCGCCGCGCCGGTTCCCCGCGCCACATCACCAGCACCATCGCCATCCGCCCCAGCATCCCCGCCGAAACCAGCCCCGCCACCACTACTCCCGGGATTCCGAGGGCCGCGATTGCTGCCCCCCGCACCCCGAGCGAAAGCATCAGCGCCAGCGCCCCGTAACTGCCGATCCGGCTGTCGCGCATGATCTCCAGCCGCCGCGTCACACTCTGACCCCCCGCCAGCCCATCCGCACTGTCCGCGAGCCCGTCCTCGTGCAGCGCGCCGGTCACCAGCCCGTTGACCACCAGCGCCCAGAACGCCGCGAGCAAAGGCGACATCCCGGCCTCGATCGCCAGCGCATACCCCAGGGCCGCGATCAGCCCGACCATCCCACCCACCAGCGGATACGCCCGGACGCTTTGCGCCTGATCGACCTCGCCCGGCCCCGGCAGATAGCGCCCGAGCGGCAAGCGGGTCAGCAGCCCCATCGCCGCCAGCAACTCCGCCCCCCGGCGCGACCTCATGTTCCGAACCTAACCAGCACCGTCCGAAACCCCGGCCTCGGCGAAACTCGCCATCCCGCTGTGACACGCCACCGCCGCGCGCAACACCGGCACCGCCAGCGCCGCACCCGACCCCTCGCCGAGCCGCATCCCCAGATCCAGCAACGCCGTCTGCCCCAGTGCCGCCACCAGCCGCCGATGCCCCGCTTCCGCCGAAACATGCGCCACCAGCGCATGATCCAACCCACCCTGAGCCAGCACCGCCAGCGGTGCCGCCGCCGCGGTACACACGAACCCGTCGAGCAGCACCGGCACACCCTGCTCCCGCGCCGCGATCACCGCGCCCAGAATCGCCGCGAGTTCCCGCCCCCCGAGCGCCGCCGCCGCCGCCAGCGGGTCGGCCAGCACCGCCTTATGGCGCGCAAGCCCACGGTCGATCACTGCCGCCTTGCGCGCCACACCCGCCTGATCCAGCCCGGTCCCGCGCCCGGCCCACGCCGCGCCGCTCCCGCCGAACAACGCCGCCGCCAGCGCCGCCGCCACCGTGGTATTGCCGATCCCCATCTCGCCGAGACACAACAGATCGATCCCCGGCGCCACCGCGTCGCTCCCCACCGCCACCGCCGCCCGGAATTCATCCGCCGACATCGCTGACCCCACGGTGAAATCACCGGTCGGCCTCGCAACCTCGACCGGCACCACCCGCAGCCCCGCCCCGGCGACCAGCGCCAATTGCTTGATCGCCGCCCCGCCCGCCGCCAAGTTCCC
>JAQTXO010000254.1 GCA_028688765.1 Acidiphilium sp.
GGGCGGAGTGGCCGCGTGACTGTGATCTGCGCGCCGAGGTCGATCACAATCGCTCACTTGTGAGTGACAATTCGTGTCATCGGTGGGACAATCTGCTACGTTCCGTTGAACAAGTCGTGACTATACATCACGATTATTGAATAAAAGGGGGAAGCGACATGACCCAGGCCATGAGGGCGGGACCGTTCGGTGCTGGCGGGCGCGTGTCGCAGGAGGGCGCGGCGGGGCGGGCGGCCTATATCGAGGCGGCCTGGCAGCGGTGCCGCGACGAGTACCGGCTCGATCCTGACCGGCCACCGCCGGGGGAGCATATCGGCGGGGCGGCGCTGAAGCGGTTGCGCGAGGAGCGCGGGTTGTTCGAGCGGGTCGGGCGGGTCGAGATGCACCGGCTGCACGGGCAGATCGAACAACAGGTGACCCAGTCCGCCGCCGGGTCGCGCTACGTGCTGATGCTGGCCGATGCGTCGGGCGCGCTGCTCGATGTGTTCACCGACAATGCCAACGCCGATCACGCGCGCAATGCCAATATGGCGCCTGGGTTTTTGTGGGGCGAGCGGCATGCCGGGGTCAACGGGCCGGGAACCTGCCTGCATGACCGGCGGGCGCGGGTGGTGCATCGCGACGATCATTATTTCACCCGCAATGCGCGGATGACCTGTTCCGCCGCGCCGATCTGGGGGGCGAACGGGGCGTTGCTCGGGGTGCTCGATGCCTCATGCCTCGATTGCGATGACAGCCGGGCGGCCCAGGTGCCGACGATCGCGCTGGTGAGCATGTCGGCGCGGATCATCGAGCAACTGCATTTCACCCACTTCTATCGCGATTGCCTGATCCTGCGGTTTCATGAGCGGCCCGAACTGGTCGGGCTGCCGTATGACAGCCTGCTGGCAATCGACGAGCGGGGGGATATCCGCGCGGTGGACAGCACGGTGCCGGGGCAGCTCGGCAAGCCGGACCATAGCGGGATGATCGGGCGCAGCGTGGGGGAATTGTTCGACATTACCGCCGACCGGCTGTTCGAACACGCCGAAACCCAGCCTTTCGCGATCTGGCCGATCGCGCATGGCGCGGACCGGCACGGGTTCGCCAGCATCTGGCCGGCCAAGCAGGCGCGGCCACGCCCGCGGCCACGGGCGATTACGCCCGCGCCACGGACGCCGGCCCCGCGCGCCCGGCCCCGCGAGACAGCCGGACCCTCGCTCGCGAGCTTCGCCGGGACCGATCCCGTCATGGTGGAAAATGCCTGGCGGGCGGAACGGGTGATGAACCGCGATATCAACATCCTGCTGCTCGGCGAGACCGGGACCGGCAAGGATAGTTTTGCCCGCACGATCCACCGGGCGAGCGACCGGCGGGATCAGCCCTTCATTGCCATGAGCTGTGCCGCGATTCCCGAACAGCTGATCGAGAGCGAATTGTTCGGCTACGAGCCCGGAGCCTTTACCGGCGCGCGGGCGGGCGGGATGCGCGGCAAGGCGCTCGCGGCGCATGGCGGCACGCTGTTTCTCGATGAGATCGGCGATATGCCGCTCGCGATCCAGGCCCGGCTGCTGCGCCTGCTTGAGGAAAAGGAGATCGTGCCGCTCGGCAGTTCCACGCCGATCCCGGTGGATATCCGGGTGATCAGCGCGACCCATCGCGACCTCGAAACCCTCGTCGCCGACGGGCAGTTCCGGATGGACCTGTTCTACCGGCTCAACGGCATCACCCTCACCATGCCGACACTGCGCGCCCGCACCGACCGCGCCGCCCTGATCGAGCAGATCTGCCGCGAAGAAGCGCCAAGCCCGGTCACCCTTGCCCCCGAGGCGAAAGCGGCACTGCTGGCGCATCATTGGCCCGGCAATATCCGCGAATTACGCAATACATTGCGCACCGCCATCGCCTTCGCGGATACCGGGATCATCGAGCGCAACGACCTGCCGCAACTGGCACAGGCGCGCGCGGCGATTTCCACCGCGCCGCGCCGCGCGAGCGCGACGCCGGATGAAAAGGGGAGACTTCTCGCGAGCCTCGAAGATCATCACTGGCGCATCGCGGCGACCGCGCTGGCACTGGGGATGAGCCGGAATACGTTGTATCGGAAGATGCATCATTATGGGTTGATGGCGGCGGGGAAGGCGTAAAGGGAGGGGAAAGAAAAAGACTTCTTTTTGTGAACAAAAAGAAGCAAAAAAACTTTTTTAATCTGGGCCTGTGCTGTTCGAGCGCCCGTGCCCAAGTAAATAAAAGTTTTTTGGTTCTTTTTTACAAAAAAGAACCGCTTGCCTTTACTTTCCTTACTTAGTCACGCCAGCAAACCGCCCCGCCTTCATCGCGACCTCCGCCGGGGTATCGCCGCGCTGGTACAGGGCGCTGCCGATGCCGAAGCCTGCGGCGCCGGCTTTCTGCCAGGGGGGGATGGTGTCGGGGGCGATGCCGCCGACGGGGAGGATCAGGGTTTCCGGCGGGAGCACGGCGCGGATGGCGCGGAGCATGGCGGGGCTGGCGGCTTCGGCGGGGAACAGTTTGAGGGCGTCGGCGCCGGCGCGGAGCAGGGCGAAGGCTTCGGCGGGGGTGAAGAAGCCGGGGGCGGCGAGCAGGTTATGGGATTTGGCGGCGGTGACGATGGCGGGGTCGGCGTGGGGGGTGATGATGATGCGGCCCCCGGCATCGGCGACGCGTGCGACATCGGTTCCGGTCATGACGGTGCCGGCGCCGATCAGGGCGGTGGTGCCGAAGGTTTTGGCGAGGCGGGCGATGCTGTCGAACGGGTCGGGCGAGTTGAGCGGGACTTCGATGATGGTGATGCCGGACTCGATGAGGACGGCGGCGATGGCTTCGACTTCGTCGGGGCGGACGCCGCGCAGGATGGCGATGAGGGGCGCGGCGGCGAGGCGGGATTTCAGGTCCATGGCGCGCGGGCTCCGAGGTGGGCGAGGCCGGTGGCCCCGGCGGTTTCATCGATCGCGACGGCGGTGCCGCCGAGGGTCTGGATTGCGGTGACGTAGAGGCTGGTCAGGGCGGGGGCACCGACGACTGCGACGGTGCCGGACTGATCGTCGAGCGCCGCGTTCAGCTCGTGCCCGATCAGGAGTCCGGAGAGGTAGGCGTAGGACTCGGCCTCGCCGATGCCGAGGCGCAGGGAGCGGGTGCGGACGCCGAAGGCGTGGTGCAGGAGGCCGCCGGGTTCGCGGGCGCGGGCGAGGCCGGCGGCGAATGAGGCGGGGTCGATCGCGGCGGGGCGGATGGTGCGGGCGAGGATGGTGTGGGTGGAGAGTGCGGCGAAGGCCTCGCCGGTCATGAAGGTGCGGAATTGTTCGATCCGGCCCCCGGCGACGAAGGCCCATTTGGAATGGGTGCCGGGCAGGCAGACCATCATGGGGGCTGCGGCTTCGGCGGTGACGCCGAGGATCTGGGTTTCCTCGCCGCGCATGATGTCCGGCACGCCGTTGCTGTCGCTGGTAACGAGGCCGGGGACGATCATGATGTCGGCATCGGGGAACGACACACGGGTCAGGTGGGAGGCGATGTCTTCGATGCCGGCGGGGCAGGGCAGATAGGGCGCTTCGACCCAGCCCTGGCGGCTGCCGATCATGCCGCAGAGCAGGATCTGGGTTTCGCCACCTGCCAGCCAGTCAGCGACGGTTTCGCGCAGGACCGGCTCGAACCCGCCATCGGGGATGGTCATGATCCCGCGTGGCGAGGTTCGGGCTTCGATGATCGCGCCGTCGCGTTGGAGGCGCCATGCCCGGAGGGAGGTGGTGCCCCAGTCGATGCCGATCATTGAAGCGGGCCGGGGTGTGGGCGGGGGTCAGACCGCTCCGGCATCGACGTAGAAATTATGGGCGGTGATCAGGCGGCTGTCGTCGGCGGCGAGCCAGAGGGCCATGCGGGCGCAGTCGGCGGGGTCGAGTTTTTCCTTGAGGCATTGCCGCTTGAGCAGGTCGGCCTCGCCTTCCGGGGTCAGCCATTTCTCGATCTGGCGCTGTGTCATGATCCAGCCGGGGAGGATGCAGTTGGCGCGGATGTGGTCCGGGCCGTAATCGCGCGCGAGGCTGCGGGTGAGGGCTTCGATTCCGGCCTTGGCGGTGACGTAGGCGGGCATGCCGCCCTGGCTGAGATGCCAGCTGGTCGAGCCGAAATTGACGATGGCGCCGCCGCCGGCGCGCTGCATCATCGGGATGATCGCCTGCGCGGCGAAGAACTGGTGGCGGAGGTTCACCGCCATGCGTTCGTCCCAGTATTCCGGCGTGACGTCCATGGTGTCGTGGCGTTCGTCGTGGGCGGCGTTGTTGATCAGGACGGTGAAGTCGCCGACCGCATCGTGGCCTCTGGCGATGGCGGATTTGAGGGCGGCGATGTCGCGCAGGTCGCATTCGATGAAGTGCGGGGCGGGGAAATCGCCCTGACATTCGGTGACGACACGCTGGCCGCCGGCAGGGTCGATATCGACGAAGACGACCTTGCAGTGCTGTTCGGCGAAATGGCGCACCAAAGAGGCGCCGATGCCGCCGCCGCCGCCGGTGATGAAGACGGCGCGGCCATGCAGGCTGGGGTAGATCGCTTTTTTGATGTCAGTCATGGTCTCTCACTGTGCTGCCGCGCGCATGGCGCGGTATTCGCGCCGCACGATATCGAGCAGCGCCTCCACGGATGTGTCTTTCGCCGCGCCCTCGAAGGTGACGGTGCCGCGCTGCATCATCATGACGCGGTCGGCGATTTCGAGGGTCTGGGCGTAGTTGTGCATGATCATGATGATCGAGATGTCGCCGCGCGCGCGCTGGCGCTGGATCAGGTCGATGATCAGGCCGGCTTCGCGCGCGCCCATGGCGGCGAGGGGTTCGTCGAGCAGGAGGATTTTGGCGTTGGAATAGACCGCGCGGGCGATGGCGATGGCCTGGCGCTGGCCGCCGGAGAGCAGGGCAACCTCGTCATCGACCGAGGGGACCGTGACGCCGATATCGTCGAGGGCGGCGGCGGCGCGTTTGCGCATGGCCTTGTGGTCGAGCATGCCGAAGGAATTGCGCAGTTCCCGGTTGAGGAACATGTTGTGATAGATCGGCAGCGTGTTGATCAGAGCGAGATCCTGATAGACGCATTCGATGCCGAGGCTGCGGGCGTGATCGACCGAGTTGAGGCTGACCGCTTCGCCATCGATGAACATCTGCCC
>JAQTXO010000255.1 GCA_028688765.1 Acidiphilium sp.
CACATCCCCCGCCCCCAACTCGGCCGCCGCCGGTAAGGCAAAAGACTCCAAGGCAAAAGCAAGGCTTCTTTTTTGCAAAAAAGAAGCAAAAAACTCCCATGAGTCGGGCCGAACGCCGCTGGACCGACCGGGCACAGACCAAATCGCACCGACTGCAAAAAACCCGTCATCGCGAGAGCGCTCGCGACCAAGCAATCCATACCGAAGCATCCAACAGATGCGTCAATGGCAACGATTCTCAGTGTAAAGGGGTCCGCACATTTTGACTGGGTCGCAGGCACGAAGCTTGTGATCAGCTACCTGTCGGGCTTGAGCACGGAAGCGACCAATAGAAGCAAAACCTTGTGAAGCCGGCATCAGCGTGGCGTCG
Organism: Acidiphilium sp.; assembly: GCA_028688765.1. Classification (GTDB taxonomy): domain Bacteria; phylum Pseudomonadota; class Alphaproteobacteria; order Acetobacterales; family Acetobacteraceae; genus Acidiphilium; species Acidiphilium acidophilum. Next base: position 371 of record JAQTXO010000255.1, read on the forward strand.
ATTGAAATGTGTGAGTGCCGTAGGGGCAGCGGGAAGGAGGAAGAAAGCGCTTCTTTTTTGAAAAAAAGAAACAAAAAACTTTAATTCCCTGAGTCCGTGCCAGTCGAAACGCCCATATCCCAGATTAAAGGAAGTTTTTTGCTTCTTTTTTCCAAAAAAGAAGCCTTGCTCACTTCCCTACCCCACCAACGCCTTCCCGCCCACCCCGGCAGCCACGCGTCTCTCGTAGCCTGAGGAAAAACGGCCGGCCAGCAGCACGGGAACCTTGCGCCTCGCCCATGTTCGCGCGATGGCGATATCAGATCCAGCGTTTCAGGAGCATCCCATGATCACCGGCAGTTTCCCCACCACCCGCCTGCGCCGCAACCGGCTCGATCCGTGGACCCGCCGCATGGTCGCCGAGACCACGCTTTCGGTGGACAATCTGATCTGGCCGATCTTCGTCCGCGCGGGCGAGGGTGAGCCGACTCCGGTTGCCACCATGCCCGGCGTGGTCCGTGTCGGGCTCGACCGGCTGGCGAGGCATGTCCAGGACGCGGCCCGCCTCGGCATCCCCGCGATCGCCCTGTTCCCCGCGACCCCCGCCGACCTCAAGACCCCCGAGGGCGCCGAGGCGCTGAACCCGGAAAACCTGATCTGTCAGGCCGCGCGCCTGCTCAAGGCGGAATTCCCCGATCTCGGCCTGATCGGCGATGTCGCGCTCGACCCCTACACCGATCACGGGCATGACGGCGTGCTGCGGGATGGCTACGTCGCCAACGACGAATCGGTCGAGATTCTCGAACGTCAGGCGGTCAATCAGGCCCAGGCCGGCATCGACATCATCGCCCCCTCGGACATGATGGACGGGCGGATCGGCAGCATCCGCACCGCGCTCGATGCCGAGGGACTGATCCACACCCGCATCATGAGCTACGCCGCCAAATACGCCTCCGCCTTCTACGGCCCGTTCCGCGAGGCGCTCGGCTCGAACGCCGCCCTCAAGGGCGACAAGAAAACCTACCAGATGAACCCGGCCAATTCGGATGAAGCCCTGCGCGAAGTCGCGATGGATCTGGATGAAGGGGCGGACATGGTCATGGTCAAGCCCGGCATGCCCTATCTCGACATCGTCCGCCGCGTCCACGAGACGTTCCACGTCCCCACCTTCGCCTATCAGGTGTCCGGCGAATACGCGATGCTGGCCTCCGCGATGAATCTCGGCCTGATCGACCGCGAACGCGGAATTCTCGAAACATTGATGGGATTTCGCCGGGCCGGCGCTTCGGGGGTGCTGACGTATTTCGCGGTCGAAGCGGCGCGGCTGCTCAGGGCGTAAAAGGGAAGACAGCGTCTTCTTTTTTGTGAACAAAAAAGAAGCAAAAAAAACTTCGGTGATCAGGGGCGGTGCGGGCGAAGCCGCTCACGCCCCTGATCGTCGAGTATTTAAATCCGGCGGCGTCCGCCGACCAGCGCGTGGTAGATCACCAGCACCACCACGGCACCGATCACGGCGACGATCAGACTGTATATGTTGAACCCGGTCACACCCACGCTGCCGAACGCGTTGAAGATGAACCCGCCGACGATCGCGCCGATGATGCCGAGCACCATGTCGAGAATCAGCCCCTCGCCCTGCCGGTTCACCAGCTTGCTGGCGATGAAACCGGCGATCAGGCCCAGAACGAGCCATGCAATGATACCCATGTGAAGTCACCTCTTGTTGTTTGATAAGATCCCGATGCCTCGAACACGCACCGGCTCCCGGCATCGGGGCCGGGAGCCGGGTCAAATCCCGTTGAAAATCAGCGCTTGACGGCGTCGCGGACCTTGTCCTTCGCTTCGCCGACCTTGCTCTGAACCTTGCCGGCGGCCTGATCGGCCTTGCCTTCGGCCACGGTCCGGTCATTGCCGCTCACTTTGCCGACGGCTTCCTTGATATTGCCTTTGACCTGCCTGGCCGCGCCGTCGATACGATTATGGTCAACCATTGTTCCGCTCCGTGATGTGGATGGCGGCAATCGATACCGCCATGCCTCACAGATAGGAGAGACGAAATCCCGGTTCGAGAGCCGGTTCGAGCGTAATGGTCGATATTACGAAAACAACATGACTTGGTTAGACCATGCCGAGCGCGCGACGATACACGTCGATCAGCATTTCCTGTTCCTCGACTTCCGCCGGTTCCTGCTTGCGCATCCGGATCAACTGGCGCAGCACTTTCACGTCGAACCCGGCCGATTTCGCCTCGGAATAAATGTCCTTGATGTCCGAAGCCAGCGCCTTGCGCTCCTCTTCCAGCCGCTCGATCCGCTCGACGATGCTCTTGAGCCGGTCGGCCGCGATATTGCCGGTGGTCGCGTGGTCGGCGGTCGCCTGATCAGCGGTGTCGAGAGCCATCGAAAATCTCCAGCCAGAGGGAGCGCGCGGGATAGAACCGCCCCGCCCCCCGGTCAATGCCCAATCTTGTTCTTTGTTCGCCCAGCACCTATTGCCGGGCGATGGTATCGCGCATCATCACGCGCTGGGGCACACCGTATCGCCCGGCCCTGTCCGGCCTGCTCTGGATGGCCGTCCTGCTGGGCGCGCTGGTCTGGCTCGACGGTTTGCATGACGGCCTGTTCCTGGTGCCCCCTTTCGCCGCGACCATGACCATCCTGATCTACCTCCCCGCCGTGTCGATCGCGCAGCCCTACGCGATCATCGCGGGCTCGACCTCCGGCGCGCTGATCGGCACCGCCCTCACCCTCGTCTTCGGCTTCGGCCCGGAAATCGCCATGGCCGCCGCCCTGGTCGCGGTGATCGCCCTGCCCTTGCTGCGCGCCTACCACCCGCCCGGCATCGCGCTCGCCATGTATCCGGCCCTGCTGCACCCCGGCATCGCCTTCGCGCCCCGCGTGGTCCTGCCGTTCACCCTCCTCGCGGTGACCAGCGCGACCGTCATGAGCCGGCTGGTCCGCGCCTGGCCCCGCTACCCGGCAGCGTTGTAACCCAATGCCGATGCGCTCACATATGCGTGACAGCCTATATGATCATGCCGGGGCAATTCCCCCGGTAAAATGAGGAAACGATGAAACTGCTGCCCGCTTTGCTCGGCTTCGTCCTGCTGTTCGCCCTGTCGGCCCCGGCCCGGGCGGCGGAAAGCAACCGGGCGGTCTCCTCGCGCGCGACGGTCTCACTGGTCTCCGCGACCACCGCTGCCGATACCACCAGCCTGAAACTCGGCCTGCTGTTCCGCCTCAAACCCGACTGGCACATCTACTGGTCCGATCCCGGCGACGCCGGCGAACCGCCCTCGATCAGCATCACCGCCCCGAAAGGTGCCACCGCCGGACCCTTCGCCTACCCCGCGCCGCACTGGCTGGTCGCCAGCGGTGTGGGCGACTACACTGAAACCGGCACGGTCCTGCTGCCCTTCACCCTCAAACTGCCGAAACCGGGGGCCACCACCATCACCGCCAGCGCCAACTGGCTGGTCTGCGACCCGAAAATCTGCGTCCCCGAAAGCGGCACGTTCACCCTCGCTCTGCCCGGCGGCAGCGCGCACGCTTCGCCGCAGGCCCCGCTCTTCACCGAAGCCGCCGCGCAGATGCCCCGCTCCTCGCCGTTCCACGCCACGATCGCCCCCGGCGGCCTGTTGGCGATCACCGGCGACGGGCTGAACGATGCGGCGGTGAAATCGGCCCATTTCTACCCCGATGATCCCAGCGTCATCGCCAATGCCGTGCCGCAGAAACTCGGCTTCGTCCGGGGCGGCTTCACCCTCGCGCTCACCCCGGCGGATGCGAAAAAACCGCTCACCACCCTGTCCGGCGTGCTCGAAATCACCGATCCCGCGGGCCAGACCCAAGCCCTGACCCTCACCGCCGCGCCCGGCGCCGCCCCCGCGCCGCTGCACGTCACGCCCTGGTATGTCTGGATCGCCGGGGCCCTGCTCGGCGGGCTGATCCTCAACCTGATGCCCTGCGTGTTCCCGGTGCTCGCGATCAAGGCGATGGCGGTCGCCCGCCTCGGCCATGACGATCGCGCCCGCGCCCGCCACGAATCGCTGGCCTACACGCTCGGCGCGGTGATCGCGATGATGATCCTCGGCGGCATCCTGCTCGCCATCCGCGCCGGCGGCACCGCACTCGGCTGGGGCTTCCAGTTCCAGTCCCCGGTGTTCATCGCGATCATGGCGTGGCTGGTCTTCGCGATCGGGCTGAACTTCGCCGGGCTGTTCGCCATCTCGGGGATGGAAAACCTCGGCTCGGGTCTCGCCGCGCGCGGCGGCCTGCTCGGCAGTTTCGCCACCGGCCTGCTCGCCGTCGTGGTCGCGACCCCCTGCACCGCGCCCTTCATGGGCGGTGCGCTCGCCGCCGCCCTCGCGGCACCGCTCGCCCTCGGCCTGAGCATTTTCGCCGCCCTCGGCATCGGCATCGCGCTGCCCTTCGTCCTGATCGCGATCATCCCGGCGGTCGCCCGCCTGCTGCCCCGTCCCGGCGCGTGGATGGACATCCTGCGCCAGATCCTCGCCTTCCCGATGTTTGCCACCGCGATCTGGCTGCTCTGGGTGATGGCGCTGGAAGCCGGGGCCTCGGGCGTGCTCATCGTCGGCGCCGGCGCGGTGCTGATCGCCATCGCCCTCTGGCTGCTCCGGTTCCGGGGCGTGTTCACCAAAGGCCTCGCCGCCCTCGCGGTCGCCGCCGCCCTGTTCCTGCTGCCGCGCATCACCCCCGCCGATGCCGGGGGCGCGACCGGCAAGGCTACCGGAATCGCCGACAGCCAGCCCTTCTCGACCACCAAACTCGCCGCCCTCC
>JAQTXO010000256.1 GCA_028688765.1 Acidiphilium sp.
GCAGCCCGGTGACTTCGGATTATGTCGCGCTCAACCTCAAGACCGGCAAGCAGCTCTGGCGCTGGAATGTGCCGAATGCGGGTCCGGCGGGCGCGGCGCGCGGGGCACCGACCTATTACAAGGGCACGCTCTATGTCTCGACCGGGCCGAGCGTTTACGCGCTCGATCCCAAGACCGGCAAGGAGATCCACAGCGTGCACGTTGGAGGGCGGTTCGGGATCGTGAGCCCGGCGATCATTGGCGGGACGGTGTTTCTCGGCAATTCGTGGGATTGGGTGAACGCGCTGCCGCTGCACGACATCAATCCGAACTACAAGGGCTGAGCCTACCCACCCCGCGCCCTGCGGAAGGGACTGGACGAATGATATGATATGTCATATCATCCGTTCGGATCATTTCGGGGGCGTGGGGTATGGCGGATTTTCGGGCGGCGCTGGTGCTGGCGGTTTTGGTGGCGGGCACTGGGTGCGCTCTGGCCGCCGGGCCGATCAAGGATGGGCCGATCAAGGATGGGCCGATCAGGGCGGTCGGGATCGAGAATGAATATGCCAATGTGATCCAGCAGATCGGCGGGCGGTATGTTGCGGCCAGTGCGATCGAATCCAATCCCAACACCGACCCGCATAGTTTCGAGGCGAGCCCGCGCGTCGCGCAGCAGATCGCGGGGGCGGCGCTGGTGGTGGAAAACGGCGTGGGGTACGATAGCTGGGCAGACAAGATCATTGCCGCGGCACCCAATCCGCATCGCGTCGTGATCAATGTGCAGCATCTGCTGGGTCTGCCGAATTCCACGCCGAACCCGCATTTATGGTATGCTCCGACCACGATGCCGGTGGTCGCGAAGGCGGTGGCGGCGGCGCTGGGGCGGATGGAGCCGGGACATGCGGCGTATTTCGAGGCGAATGTGGCGAGGTTCGATGCGTCGCTGAAGCCGTGGTATACGGCGATTGCCGCGTTCAAGGCGCGGTATGGCGGCACGCCGGTGGCAGTGACCGAGCCGGTGGGGGATTATATGCTTGAGGCGGCGGGGGCGGATATCGAGACGCCGTTCAGCCTTCAGGCCGCGATCATGAACGGGACCGATCCCTCGCCGCAGGATGTCGCGACGCAGAATGCGCTGTTCAACGCGCATAAGGTCAAGGTGTTCGTCTATAACCAGCAGGTGACCGACCCGCTGACCGCCTCGTTTCTGGACCTGGCGCGGAAAGATCATATCCCGGTCGTGGGGGTCTATGAGACGATGCCGACACCGGGGTATGACTATCAGTCATGGATGCTGGCGGAAGTTCAGGCCCTGCAACGGGCGGTGACGGCGGGGATTTCGACCCAGTCGTTGCTGGGCGGCAAGTGAAGGGTAATTTTTTTGCCCCCCTCAGGTCAGGAGGCGACGGCCATAGAGCGCCCATGACCCGAACCAGCGAAAGTTTTTTGCTGCTTTTTTTCAAAAAAGTAGGTCTTCCTTAACCATGCTCAACGTAAACTCCCTCTCGGTCAGCTTTTCCGGCCGCAAAGTGCTCGATCAGGTCGGGTTCAGCCTGCCGCAGGGGTCGTTCTGCGGGCTGATCGGCTCGAACGGTTCGGGCAAGACGACGTTGTTGCGGAGTATTCTCGGCCTGGTGAAGCCTGAGGGTGGCACGGTGGCGACCGGTGGGGGCGAGGTTGGATATGTGCCGCAGAAGATCCAGCTCGATCCGTTCATGCCGCTGCGGGCGCGGGATGTGGTGGCGCTGGGGATGGACGGGCATCGGTTCGGGTTGCCGCTGCCCTCACTTGCGCGACGGCGCGCGGTGGATGCGATGCTCGCGGCGGTGGATGCGACCGGTTTTGCCGACCGGCGGGTGGGGGATTTGTCGGGCGGGCAGCAGCAGCGGATCATGATCGCGCATGCGCTGGTGCGCGGGCCGAAACTGCTGTTGCTGGACGAGCCGCTGGCCAATCTCGATCTGCGCAGCGTGGCGGAGGTGGTGGCGCTGTTGCACCGGTTGTCGTTCGAGCAGCGGATCACGGTGTTGCTATCGGCGCACGACATGAACCCGCTGCTGCCGGTGATGGACCGGATCGTGTATCTCGCCAACGGGCGCTCGGTGAGCGGCAGCGTGGGTGAGGTTGTGCGGGGTTCGGTGTTGAGCCGGCTGTATGGCTATCATATCGACGTGATCAGCGTGCATGGGCGGGTTCTGGTGGTGGCTGCCGGGGGCGAGAACGGGCTGGATGCGGATATCGCGTGTGCGCCGGTGCATGTGGCGCAGATCCCCTGAATGCGGCTGAGGGAGGGTTGATGATCGGGGGTGGATTTTTCGGCAATGGGCCGGTGCAGGTGGCGCTGCTGATCGGCGGCGGGGCGGCGGTGGTTTCGGCGGTGGTGGGGGTGTTCACCGTGATGCGCGGGCAGTCTTTCGCGGGGCATGCGCTGGCGGATATCAGCAGTGCCGGCGGATCGGCCTCGCTGCTGCTCGGCATTCCGTCTCTGGCGGGATTTCTGGCGATGGCGGCGCTTGGCGCGGGCGGGATGGAGATGATCGGCGCGCGGCAGATCCGCGAGCGGGATCTGGTCACCGGCATCGTGCTCGGGGCGGGGCTCGGGTTGACCGCGCTGTTCCTGTACCTCGATATCAGCACGACGAGTGCGAGCGGAGCGGCGAATACCGTGATGTTCGGCTCGATGTTCGCGATCGCGCCGGGCACCGTTCCGTTCGCGCTGGGTGTGGGGGCGCTGGCGCTCGCGGTGAGCGTGGTGTTGTACCGGCCCCTGCTGCTGATTGCGATCGATCCCGATCTGGCGGCAATCCGGGGTATCAACGCGCGGCTGCTGGGGCTGCTGCATCTGCTGGTGCTGGCGGTTGCGGCGGCGCTGTCGGCCATGACGATCGGGGCGATTCTTTCGACCGCGCTGCTGATCGGGCCGGCGGCGGCGGCGCTGCGGGTGGCGACGCGGCCGGTCTGGGCGATCGTTCTGGCGGTGACGATCGGTCTCGTCGCGACCTGGGGCGGAATCGCGCTGGCCTATGACAGTTTCTACTGGACGCCCGGGCATGGCTGGCCGGTGAGTTTTTTCGTGGTGGTGATCGTGGTTGCGAGTTATGCGGCGGCCGGGCCGGTCGGCGGCGTGCTGGCCCGGCGGCGCGCGACCGCCCTGCCCGCTTCCGTCTCCTGTTTCGAGCCGGGCCGCTGAGATGTTTTCCAGCTTCATGGTCAATACCTGGATCGTCGCTTCGATCGTCGCGGCGACGGCGGGGCTGGTCGGGTTTTTCGTCGTGGTGCGCGGCTCGTCCTTCGCGGCGCATGCGCTGCCGCTGAGCACGTTTCCGGGTGCGGCGGCGGCGGCGTGGCTCGGGATCAACGAGATCGCGGGGCTGGTGATATTCGCCCTGCTCGGGGTGATCGGGATCGATGCGCTCAGCAGGCGTGGCCGGCCGGAAGTGGCGACGGCGCTGACGCTGGTGCTGCTGCTGGGGCTGGGGACGCTGTTTCTCAGCCAGACCGCGGAATATTCGCAGGAGGTCTATGGCCTGCTGTTCGGGCAGATCCTGGGGATCGGGGCACGGGATATCGCGCCGATCGCCGTGGTCTGTGCGCTGGCCGCCGGGGCGATCGTGCTGCTGTTCCGCCCGTTGCTGCTCGGCTCGGTCTCGCGGGAGCTGGCGCAGGCGCGTGGGGCGGCACCGGGGCGGCTCGATCTCGCGTTTCTGATCATTCTCGCGATGGCCTCGGCGGTGGCGCTGCCTGTGGTGGGGGCGCTGCTGGTGTTCAGCCTGATGGTGGGGCCGGCTTCGGCGGCGCGGAACCTGACCGATCGGCCAGGATTCGCGCTTGGGCTTTCGGTGATGGTGTCGCTGATCATCGTGTGGGCGGCGATTGCGCTTTCCTATGGCACCAACTGGCCGGTCGGGTTTTTCGTCGGCGGGTTCGGGGCGCTGGCTTATGCGCTCGGACGGTCGGGGCTGGGGTTCGGAGTGGCCCGGTCCGTGAGGGCCTGATCAGGCGGCGCGGGTCAGGCCGCGGCGCAGTTGGCACACAGGCCGGTGACTTCGACGATGATCGATTCCGGTTTGAAGCCGAGCGCGCCGGCGGCGGCTTCGAGGGCGTGGACCACGGCGTGATCGTCCCGCTCGGCGACCGCGCCGCAGCGACGGCAGATGTAGAACTGGGCGGCGTGGTCGTGATGATCGGCCTCGATGCAGGGGATGAAGGCGCTGAGGCTTTCGACCTTGTGGATCAGATCGTTCGCGAGCAGGAATTCGAGGGCGCGGTAGATGGTGGCGGGGGTCGCGGCCTTGTGGGAGGCGCGGAACCGGTCGAGCAATTCGTAGGCGGTGACCGGCTTGTTCGCTTCGAGGATCAGGCCGAACACGGCGCGGCGCTGGGCGGTGAACTGGGTACCGCGCCGGGTGCAGGCGGCGGCGGCATGGTCGAGCCGCTGGTCGATCCGGGGATTGGTGCGCGGGCCGATCATGGTGAGTTCATCGCCCGAAAACGGTCATACGCCGTGATATCTGTCATCATTCACGTATAAGTCAGTGTGGCGGCGCTTGCGAATCAGCCATTGCATCGGTGGCGGGGTGGGCCATGCCTGCCATTGCGTGCCGAACATGATCGGCCCGGCCAACTAAAAAAACGCCGCCCCGAAGGACGGCGTTTCTCTGATACGATGATCGTCAGTCTCAGTTTTCGCCCTGAGCCTGCTGGTTGCGGCGACGGATCGCGGCACCCAGGATGTCGCCGAGCGAGGCACCCGAATCCGACGAACCGAAATCGGCCATCGCCTGCTTGTCCTCGTCGATCTCCTTGCCCTTGACCGTGAGCTGCAGCTTGCGCGATGCGCGGTCGACTGCGGTGATCTTGGCGTCGATCTTTTCGCCGACGGCGAATTTATCGGGGCGCTGATCGCCTTTGTCGCGGGCCAGTTCGGCACGGCGAATGAAGCCGGTCAACACGTCGTCCACCTTCACTTCGAGCCCGTTGGTCTGGACCGCGGTGATGACACAGGTGACGATCATGCCTTTGTGGACGCGATCGAGCACGCCGGCGGCGGGGTCTTCCTCGAGCTGCTTCACGCCGAGGCTGATGCGCTCTTTCTCGACATCGACATCGAGCAC
>JAQTXO010000257.1 GCA_028688765.1 Acidiphilium sp.
CGCGATTCTCACCGGCGCGCCGATGTGAACGAGGGCGATATCCTTCTGCGGGATCGAGAAATCGACGTACAACTGATCGAGGTTTTCCAGATCGGTGATGACGTCGCCGGGATGGACGTAGGCCCCGGCATCGAGCGTGCGCAGACCGGCGACGCCCGCAAACGGCGCGGTGATGGTGTATTGCGCGAGCGACTGCTTGAGCGCGGCCACGGCGGCCTGGTCGCTTTTGTACGCGTAGGTCGCGGTGTCGTAATTGGCCTGCGAGGTGCCTTTGACGCCGTAGAGCCCGCGCTGGCGGTTCGCATCGATGGCGGCAAGATGAGCTTTCGCCTCGGCCTGTTCGAGCTGCCCCGGCAGCGCCCCGGCATTCAGCGTCAGCAGGACCTGCCCGGCCTTGACCTTCATGCCGGAGTGAAAACCGACGCTCTCCACCACACCGCCGACCGCGCTGCTGATCGGTGCGCCCTGCACCGCCATGATCTGGCCGACCGCGCTGCTGGACTCGGCATGATTCACCGTCGTGACCGGCGCATCCGATACCACCACCGCCGGATCGGCAGAAGCGGCCAGCTTCCGATGGACCTGATCCTCCTGATACCGATGCAGTCCGAACACGATGCCGAACAGAACGACAACCGCCAGCACGGCAACTATGACAGCACGCTTCATGACTTGTTCGATCCGTTCGCGTTATCGACAGGGGTGGTGGGTGAGGCATCGCCCATCGCGACGAACAGGGCGACGATGTCCTGATCGCAGGTGACGCGGGCGGTGAGGGCCGCAACCTGATCGCTCTGGGCGAGCAACTCGGCGTTCAGCAGGGTCTGGTAGGTGATCGCCCCGGCATCGTAGCGTTCGCGGGCAAGGGTCTGGGCATTGAGAGCGAAGGTGGCGGCGGCCTGACGCTGGGCGAGCGACGCCTCGGCCCCTTGCAGGCTGCGCAGCGCATCGGCCACCTGGCGGAACGCGAGCAGCACGGTGTTGCGATATTGCGCCGTCGCCTGCTGCCATAAGGCGTAGGACGCTTTTTTATCCGCCGATAGTTTGCCACCTTCGAACAGCGGGGCGGCGAACGACGAGGCGAGGGAAAAGATTTCCGAGGCCGGATTGAACAGGGCAACCGCGCTGCCGGCACCGAATGCGCCGCTGATGTTGAAGCTCGGGTACATCGCCGCCGTCGAGGCATCCACTGCGGCGGATGCGGCTTTCACCCCGGCCATGGCGGCCACGATATCGGGCCGGTGCTTGACCAGGACCGAAGGGATCACCACCGGGATGTTGCTGGGCGGCACGAGATCCTTGAGGTCGAATGCCGGCACGGGCTGATCCGGTGTCGTGCCGATCAGGTAGTCGAGCCGGTGCCGGGCATCGTCCCGCGCTGCGGTGACCAGAGGAAGCTCGGCCTTGCTTGCGGCCAGGACCGCTTTTTGCTGCTCGACCGATTCTTCCGAGATCGCACCGAAGCGATAGTCGCTGTTCATCACGCCGAGGATCTGATTCTGCGCCTGAACGATGCGGGTGCGCAGCTTCACCTCGGCCTCATTGCCCGCATAGGAGATCGCGGCGGTCGCGATGTTGCCGGCAAGGAAGATCCGGGCATCGTCGAGTTGGGCGGCGCTGATTTCGGCACGATCACGGCTGTTGGCGATCAGGTCGGTCTGCAGGCCGAAAACATCCGCGCTGTAGCTGATCTGCCCTTCGGCCGAGGCAAGGGTGAACGGCTTGCCCGGCACGACGACCCGCCCGCCCACCACCGAGCGGATCGCGGTATTGCGCTGCAACCCGCCCCCCAGCCCGATGGTGGGGAAGAGCGAGCCTTCCTGCGCGATGGCGTATTCGTTCGCCGCCGTGAGCGCATGCTTCGCCGCCGCCAGGGTGGGGCTGTGCGAGAACCCTTCGGCGATCAGCGTGTTGAGCTGCGGGGCGTGGAACATTTGCCACCACGCCGCGTTCTGCGTCGCGGTCCAGGACAGGGCCGCGCTCATCGATACCGCGCTGTGGGCGGAATTGGGGTCGTGCGCGCCGTAATGCGCGGGGGACGGCGCGGCAGGGAGCTTCAGGTGCGGCCCGACCGAGCAGGCTGACACACCCAGAGTGAGCAGGAGCACGAGGGGGCGGCGCAACACCCGCCGGGCCCTCCGGCTCACGATAAAGTCAAACGGAACTGGAAATTGCATTTTTTCGATCATATCTGCGATGGCCTGCAGTTATGATTTTCCGGCCTGGATGTCGATGGTCAATTGTAAGTGGATTGTAAAGAGGTGAAAGCAGATTATAATAGGATGATTTTCAAAACACACTCTTACACTTATTCGCATAAGATGACTTATTTCTCAGTCCCGTTGGGTCTACATTGAAAATATAACCGATCAACCCGGTGGATAACCACTCACAAGGATTTTCATAATGAACAAGCTATCATACGGTGCCGCTCTGGCGCTCCTGCTCGCCGTCAGCGCCGCTGCCCCGTCGGCCTCGGCCCAGACGCCGGGTGTCGGTAACGGCTCGCCCCAGACCTCGGGCATGAACAACGCTGCGGTCAGCGGCGGTATTCCCGGTATGGATGCCGGGCGGTCGGTGACGCCGCCTGCCGGCATCCCCGCCGGTGAACCCCGGCCTGGCAGCATGAACGGTGCTGCGGTCACCGGTCATTTCAGCGGGTTCAAGGCGGGACGTCTGCCGGCAAGGCGGGTCGGATCGACGCGCGACATGAACCGTCCCACCGGCGGGATGAATAACGAAGGCGTGTCGGGCGGATTGCCGGGTATGACCGATTCCCGCACGGTTTCGCACGAGGGCAACTGATCGGGTGCCGCGCCGGCGGGACGTTGATTGTCGTTGTCCGGCATCAATTTCTGGACATCGTCATCCGATCGCGACACATGTGACTTACGACGTCCCTGCCCGCCTTGCTCGAACCGTCAGGATTTTGCCGCCATGTCCGCCCAGATCACTCCCGCTCCGGAACCCGTGACCGACACGATCCTGCTGATCGACGATGATGCCCGGCTGCGCACGCTGGTCGAAGATCATTTGACCGAATTCGGCCTGAAGGTGGTCGCGTTGCCGGATGGGCGGAAAATGGTCGAAACGCTGAAGACCAACCAGATCGATCTCGTGATCCTCGATCTGGGGTTGCCGTTCGAAGACGGATTGAGCCTTTGCCGCAAAATCCGCGCCGACAGCACGGTGCCGATTCTCATCCTGACGGCACGGGGGGATGAGGTCGATCGGGTTCTCGGGCTGGAAATGGGGGCGGATGATTATCTGGCCAAGCCGTTCAGCCCGCGCGAACTGATTGCGCGGATCAAGGCGATCCTCCGGCGCGCCCGGATCGTTGCCGCGCCGGCGCGCAAGGAAGTCGAGAATGTGAGCTTCGGGCCGTTCACGTTCGATTTCCAGCATCAGAAATTATTCCGCGATGGTCATATCGTCGGGATCACGTCGGGCGAGGCGAAGCTGCTCGGTATTCTGGTCTCGCATGCGGGGCAGGCGCTTTCACGTCAGCAGATCATGGTGCTGAGCCGGGGGCGCAGCTATGGTCCCTATGACCGCACGATCGATGTGCAGATTTCCAAACTGCGCAAAACGATCGAGGCCGATCCGGCGGACCCTCAGTTCATCCAGACCGTCTGGGGCGAGGGTTACGTGTTCTATACCGACATGCCTTGACGCGGTTGTGGCCGTGATGATCCGCCGGCGCGGATTTACCACGATGCAGCGGGCGGTGCTTTTGCTGCTCGGTCTGTTCATCGCGACCGAGGCCACGGTCGTTATTTTGTTTCATGTCTATGTGATCGAACCGGCGGCGACCCGGTTTGCGGAAATCCTGATCGACGCGACGCAGGCCCCTGCCCTTCCGGCACGTTCGACGCCCGGCGCGATTGCATCATCGGGTCAGCGATTGCTGTTCAGCCGGGAGGCAGCACCAGGGCATCTGCCGAATAATTATTTTCTGGCCCAGACCGCGCGGGATATCGCCGCGATGACCGGCGGGGGGCAGATGCGGATCAGCCCCGATCTCGGGGCGCGGAAGGGTATTGTGTGGATCAGGCGGCCTGACGCGCCGGCATGGATCGGGTTTCCGGTTTCGCGGTTCAATTTCGGTGCGTCGAATTTCGTTCTGCTCCGGCTCATCGTTCTGTTCGGCTTCACCTTTCTCGGCTCCGTCGTGATTGTGCGGGAGATCAACCGGCCGCTCGCGCGGCTTGCGGCTCTGGCTCATCAATGGGGCAAGGGGGATCAGATTTTCGAGATGGCGCCGTTCGGCGGGCCGGATGAAATCCGCCAGGTCGAAACGGCGATTCGCGGCATGGCGGCGGATTTGCGCGCGCTTTACGACGAACATTCGGTGCTGCTCACCGGGATTTCGCACGAGTTGAGAACGCCGCTGTCGCGTCTGCTGCTGGTGCTGCATCTTCCGGATGCCAAGCTTCTTGCGCACAAGCAGGCGATGTTCGACGATGTCGCTGAAATGGACGAGACGCTCAGGAAATTTCTGGCGCTGGTTCGCAATGATAGCCAGGAACGGAGCGTGACCGCGAGCCTCGCGCCGTTTGTGGCCGAGATGAGCGAGATCGGGCGGGAGCGGTATAATCTCGATGTCGTCGCGACGCTGCCGGATTTGCCGCCGGTTGCGTTCAAGCCGCTGGCACTCGAACGGCTCGTGCGCAACCTGTTCGACAATTCGGCCCGCTATGGCGCGGATGCGATCCGGATCACGGCGGTCACGACGGCCGAGTCGGTCAAGCTCGCGTTTACCGATAACGGCCCGGGCCTGCCGACCGCCGATGAAACCGATGATGCTTTCAGCGCGCGCAGCGCCCGATCGGGTTCCGGCGTCGGGATGTTGCTGTGCCGCCGGATCGCGACTTTGCATGGCGGGAGCATAGAGTTCGTCAATGCTCCCGAAGGCGGGCTCAGCGCCTGCCTGACTTTGCCCCGCGCCGATGTGAGACGGGGCCTGTCGCCGGGGGGCAAAACCGAAAGCCGCGACCGGCGGCGGGGGCCGATGGTCTCGTAGAGGTTCGAACCGGGCCGGGAACGCGGAGGTTTTCGTCCATTTTAGATCGGAAGAGCACA
>JAQTXO010000258.1 GCA_028688765.1 Acidiphilium sp.
CTCGCCATAGGGGCTTTTGGCGAAATGGCGGATCTGGATGCTGGTTTCACCGACCAGCTTGTCGAAGCTCGGCGGGGAGACGATTTTGAGGGCCGGGATTGCCAGGATGACCAGAATGCCGAGTGCTATGGCGGGAAGTCGCACCGGGCGGAATGCGAGGGCGGTGACGGCGAGGCCGAGGCCGGCGAGCAGGAAGGGCATGCGCTGGCCGATGATCAGGGCGGTGGCGAAGCCGATGATCGCGAGGGCAGCCGCGGCGAGTTTGGGGACGGTGCCACGCCGGGCGATCAGGGCGGCCACGATCGGCAGCGCGGTGAGGAACAGGAGGTGGGTGTAGGGAGGGCCGGCGCGCGGGGCCCAGAACGGGCCGGTGAGCGAGCCATCGGCCCAGCGATGGTCGCCGAAGACGTTGACGCAGAAAATCTCCTGCTGCCAGCATTCGAGGAGAATCCAGGCCTCCGACGCCGCGATGACCAACCAGAACCACCAGCGGTTTCGGGGCGAATCGAGGACGAAGCCGGCCAGTGCGGCGGGCAACAGCAGCAGGCGGATCAGGACCGCCGCCTGGGCGAAGGATTTCCAGCCGCCGGGGCCGAGGCCGAGGGCGGGGATCGGCAGGGAGCAGATCATTTCGGCCGCCCACCACGCGAGCGCGATGAGGAACCAGGGCTGGCGCGCCCAGGCCCAGCTGCGGGTGCGGGCGGAGGTGACGAGGAAGGCGATGTCGATGAGGGCGATCGCGAACTCCGCACCCGCCCGCGCGTAGAGCAGGCAGATCGGCAGGATCAGGGCTGCCGCGAGGGCAAGGCGTTTGGCAAGCATGGCGTGGTCATACCGGCGTTTCAGCGTCGCGCAACTCCTGCAGCAGGGCGGCGATGCGGGGTGTGTCGAACTGGCGCGCGCGGGTGCGGCCTGCGGCGGCGAGGTCCGCGCGGCGGGGTTCATCGCGGGCGAGGCTGGTGATGGCGGCGACGAGGGCGGGGATATCGCCCGGCGGGGTGAGCAGGCCGGCGGAACCGGTCACTTCCGGCAGGCCGCCGATATTCGAGGCGATCAGGGCCGCGCCGCTCGCCATCGCTTCCAGCGCGGTGAGGCCGAACGGTTCCGCCCAGCGCGACGGGACGACCACGATCGCGGCCTGTGCCATTGCGGTGAGAACATCGGCGTGGGGCCGGTATCCGTCGAACCGCACCCCGGCGGCGGCGGCGGCGGCGCGCATCGCGCTGACATAGGCGGTTTCGGGGCTCGCGGGGCCGAAGCGGTCGCCGCCGATGATCCGGGCCGACCAGCCCGGCAGGGTGGGCAGGGCGACCGCGCAGGCGGCGATGAAATCGGCCACGCCCTTGGGTTCGACGATCCGGCCGGCGAACAGGATTTCGGGGCGGCGTGGGAGGGTGGTTTCGGGGAGTTCGGCGAGGGTGAGCGGGTTGGGCAGGATGGCGAGGCGGGTTGTGTCCGCAAGGCTGGCGGCATAGCGATCGCGCAGGAATGCCGAGACGCAGATCACCCGGTGCAGGCGGGCGAGGGTTCGGCGCCTTTGGCGTGGGGATCGCAGGCCGCGCATGGTTTTGGGATCGTTGTGCAGGACCAGCATGACGCGGGCATCGGGCATCAGCCGCGCGAGGATGAGGGCGAGGCGCGGTTGCTGGTGAACTTCGATGACCGAGGGGCGTGAGCGGCGCACACAGGGGATGACGCCGAGCGCGTAGCCGAGCGTGCCGCGTGCGCGGACCGGTGCGTAGGCGATGCCGGGAAAGACCGGGGTGAGGGCCGCGCCGATCACCACGGCATCGGCGGCGAGGGCGAGGCGGCGCACCACCATCGCGATCGCCCCGGCGCGATCGGGGGCGAAACCTTCACGCGCAGGCAGCACCATCGCGATGCCGCCCCGCCGGTATCCGCCATTCACGCAGAGCGGACTTTGACGTAATCGCCCGGGGCATCGCCCAGAACCGGCAATTTGCCGTCGCCGGGGATGCGGGGTTTCACGGTGGATCTGCCGCGCGGCTTTTCGTGGCTGGTGATCCAGCGCTGCCAGTCCGGCCACCAGGAGCCGGCGACTTCGGTGGCACCCTCCATCCACGACTGGGGATCGGGCGGGAGCGCATCGTTCACGAAATGATTGTATTTGCCGCTGGAGGGCGGGTTGACCACGCCGGCGACGTGGCCGGAGGCGGCGAGGACGAAGCGGTTGGGGCCGGCGAGGATCTGGGTGGCTTTGTAGGTGCTGGCCCAGGGCGCGATGTGATCCTCCCGGCAGGAGAGGAAATAGGCGGGGATGGTGATGCGGCCCAGATCGACCGGGGTGCCGCCGAGTTCGAGCGCGCCGGGTTGGATCAGGCGGTTCTGCTGGTACATGTTGCGAAGGTAGAATGAGTGCATCGCGGCGGGCATCCGGGTCGAGTCCGAATTCCAGTACAGGAGATCGAAGGGGAAACTGTCGTTGCCGAGGAGGTAGTTGTTGACGACGAACCCCCAGATCAGGTCGTTGGCGCGGAGCATGTTGAAGGTGGTCGCCATGTCCGCGCCATCGAGATAGCCTTGGCGGTTCATTTTTTCCTCGATCGCGGCGAGTTGTTCCTCGTCGATGAAGACGCCGAGTTCGCCGACATCCGCGAAATCGGTCAGGGTGACGAGGAAGGTGGCGGCGCGGATGCGGTGATCCTCGCGCGCGGCCATGACCGCGAGGGTCGCGGCGAGGAGGGTGCCGCCGAGGCAATAGCCGATGGCGTTGACCTCGCGCTCGCCGGTTGCGGCTTCGATCGCATCGAGGGCGGCGAAAACACCGTCGTTCATGTAGTCGGCGAAATCCTTGGCGGCGAGGTGTTCATCGGGGTTGACCCAGCTTGCGACGAACACGGTGTGGCCCTGCTCGACCGCCCAGCGGATGAAGCTGTTTTTCGGGCGGAGATCGAGGATGTAGAATTTGTTGATCCACGGCGGGAAGATCACCAGCGGCGTCCTGAGCACGGATTTAGTGGTGGGGATGTATTGGATGAGTTCCATCAGATCGTTGCGGAACACCACTTTTCCAGGGGTGACCGCGATATTGCCGCCGACGGTGAAGGCATCCGCGTTGGTCATGCTGATGTGCAGCCGCCCCTGCCCGGCTTCGAGGTCGCGCAGCAGGTTGTTGAGGCCGCGCAGGAGGTTTTCGCCGCCGGTCTCGACGGTTTTGCGGAGCACCTGCGGGTTGGTCAGGGCGAAATTCGAGGGGCTCATCGCGTCGATGAACTGGCGGGAATAGAAATCGACTTTCTGCGCGGTTTTCGCATCCAGCCCGTCCACCCGCGTCACCACGTCCTGCACGAACCGGGCGGAGAGCAGGTAGCTCTGGCGGATGAAGTCGAAAACCTCGCTGGTTTTCCAGCCTTCGTCGGCGAAGCGCTTGTCGCGCGGGTCGGGCGGGACCACCGGGCTGGTCTCGATGCCCATCATGCGGCGGGCGGAATGCTGCCAGAGCGTGGTGTAATCCTGCCAGAAACCCATCTGGGCCTCGATCAGCCGGGCCGGGTTGGCGGCGAGGCGGGCGGCCATTTCCATGAAGGCGCTGCCGATGTTGAGCGGATCGAACACCGGGCTGTCCGGGGCGGGGTTGGCGGATTGGCGCTGGAGCCATTCGCCGACGAGCCGCTGCGCGCGGGTGCCGATATCGGCCATGGTGCGGGCATAGACCGCGGGATCGGGCCGCTCGGGCCGCGTGGGGTCATGATTTTCCTGATCGGCCATGGACACTCCTTCCGGCTCCGTGATCCAGGCGCTAGAGAGGAGCCGGACGGACGAGGAGCCGATGTGATCTATAGCGAAGTTTTGCCCAAGGCTGAAATGCGCGCCCGGTATCGCCGCGCGGCGCTGCGGATGGCGCCGATGCTGGCCCTGCTGGCAAGCTCGGGGTGTGCGACGATCAACCCGATCAAGGCGTTCCATGAGTACGAGGGCGGGGCGATCAGCAAGAATCCGCCGCCGCCGCCGGGGTTGAACCGGCCGTCGCCCAACCTTGCCTCGGTGCCGCCGAAGCCCAAGCCGATTGCGCCGGAACTTCAGCGCAGCATCCGCGCCCAGCTCGAGGCGGCCAATCATAACCAGAATGCGCTGGCTGCGCCTGCGGGCGGCGTGGCGCCGAAGCCGAAGCCCGTGGCGGTGCCGCTGGTCGAGCAGCCGCCCGTTCCGGTTGCCTTCGTGCCGGGGCGGGCGATCGTTTCGCGGCGCGACTGGGCGGCGCTGGCGGTGCTGGCCGCCAAGCGGGGGGCGTTGCCGATCGCCGCGATCGGTTTCGCGCCGGTGCGGACGGCGGCGGGGCTGCATCTCGCGCTACGGCGGGCCACCGCGATCGCGAATACCCTCACCGTGCTGGGGGTGCCGGCTTCGGCCATTCGCATCGAGGCGCTCGCCATGGGTCGCGGAGGGGCGGCACAACTGCTATACGGCGAGACAACGAAATAAACTTTCAACTCCAGCCGCGCCCGCCCGCATCAGGACCGACCATGACCGAGGAATTTCACCGCATCCGCCGCCTGCCGCCCTATGTGTTCGCGGAGGTCAATCAGGCCAAGGCGGCGGCGCGCAACCGGCGCGAAGACATCATCGATCTTGGCATGGGCAATCCCGACAGCGCGACGCCGCCGCATATCGTTGCGAAGCTGATCGAAACCGTCGCCGATCCGCGCAGCCACCGTTATTCGACCAGCAAGGGCATTCCCGGTCTGCGCCGCGCTCTGGCCGGGTATTACGACCGCCGGTTCGGCGTGAAGCTGAACCCCGATACCGAGGTGATCGCGACCCTGGGCTCGAAGGAGGGTCTGGCCAATCTGGCCAATGCCATCACCTCGCCGGGCGACACGATCCTGGTGCCCAACCCGTCCTACCCGATCCATCAGTTCGGCTTCATCATTGCCGGGGCCTCGGTGCGCTCGGTGCCGGCGACGCCGGATGAGACCATGCTCCACGCGCTGGAGCGGGCGGTGAAGCATTCGGTGCCGAAACCGACCGCGCTGATCGTGAATTTTCCGTCCAACCCCACCGCCTATCTTGCAACGCTCGATTTCTACAAGGATATCGTGGCCTTCGCGCGCAAGCACGAAA
>JAQTXO010000259.1 GCA_028688765.1 Acidiphilium sp.
GGCCGGCAAAGTCGATCAGGCCCCCGGCGGCGATGCCGATCGGGCCCGCAAGCGTCGCGCCGCCGGGCAGCAGGGCGGTGCCGATGGCGTCGAGTCCCGCGATCGTCATGGTCCCGAAATCGGTCAGCGCCGCACCGGCGCCGACGGTAACGTTACCGGCGCCAAGCGTGGCGCTCGCGCCCACGAACAGGCTAGCGCCGGTCAGGATCAGATTGCCGCCGATATCGAGATCGGCCGCCCCCAGCCGCAGGGCGCTCGCCGTGTCGAGGGTCGTATTCCCAGCGATCCCGATCGCGGCTTCGAGATCGGCGGTCCCGGTGAGGATGAGGCTCTGCGCGACCCCCTGGCCGGTGATGGTGGCGCTGGCAATGGTCACGCCGGTGCCGAGGGCCGGGCTCTGCCCGTCGGACCACGCGGCAGCGGTCTGCCAGGCGCCGCTGGTCGCGGTGAAACTGGCCTGGCTGGTCGCGAGACTGCCAGTGGTGCTGTAGCTGAGACTGCCCGAGGTATCGGTGATCGGCAACGGGCCGCCCGTCTGGCGAGCGACGTATTGCAGGACGCCGCCGGTGGCGGAATCGAGGGTAACCGCGCCGATCGCGGCGCCAAGTGCCGCGAATTGGGCACTGGTCGCGGACAGGGTGATCGCGCCGGTCGCGTTGCCGGTAATGCCGATACCCGGAGCCGCAGCGGGGTCGAGCAGAAGGATACCGGCAGTGGCGTCGAGCGTGACCGTCAGGGTTTCCGGTGATGCGCCGAACTGGCCAAGCGCGCTGGCAGGATCATCCGCGAGAATGAGCCCGAGCGGTGTGGCAATACCCGAGGCAAGCGCGAGGCTGGTCGGCGGGGTGATGAAGGCCGGGGGATTGTCGGGCAGGACATCGACCGCGATTGCCGTGGTCGCGCTCGCACTGCCGTCGGTCGCGGTGACACCGAGGATGGCGCTGCCCGTTGCGGTCGGGCTGAACGTCAGGCTGGCGAGACCGGCGTTGATCTCTGCGAGACTGCCGCTGAGGGTGAGGGCACCACCGCCGTCGATGATGGTTGCACCGCCGCTGCTGCTCGCGGCAAGCGCGATCGAACTTGTCAGGGTGATGCTGAGGCTTGCGCTCGTGTTGCCATCAATGAGCGCAAGTCCGCCAGGGGGCAGGAGATCGAGCGATGAGAGCGTCAGCCCGTCGATCAGGTCGATGGCGGCCGGACCGATGATCTGTAATGTCGAACTCATGGCTACTCCGGCACAGGGAAGCCCGGAGCGTACAGATCAACCAAAGGTTGTTCAAGAGGCGGTTGCGTGATGACCGGCCAGGGTCGCGTCGATCGACGACGCTCCTTGGCCGGTCATGGAAAGATTCAGAAAAGGCGTCTCAGGCGCGCTTCCACCAGCCGCGCTTGGGGGCCGCGACCGGTTCATCCGCCCCGATCACCACGGGTTGTATCACGGCCTTGACCGGTTCCGGCGCGGGTTCCGGTTCCTTGACCGGGGCGGGTGCCGGCTCGGGTTCCGGTGCCGGTGCGGGCGGCTGCTCCGGCGGCGACCGCTGCGGTTCGGGTTGTGGACTGACAGACTCGGGGACGGCCTGCGCGGCTTTAGCCCGCGAGGGCCGCCGTGGCTTGGCCACCTTGGCTTCCGCCTGTTCGGCCGCCTCGAAAATATCCGCAATATCGGTGAAGACCGGCAGCACCGGCGCGGGTGCGGGCGCCTCGCCCGGCGTGGCGGCACGGCGACGGCGCGGGGCGCGACGCTTGGGCCGGTCGCCCTGCTCGGTCTCTGCGTTCGGGTCGAGCAGCAGTGGTTCGGCCGGTTCGCTGACCGGCTCGATTGCGGGAGACGCCACGTCCGGTATTGCGACATCCGCCACAGGCTCAGAGGTTTGGACCGGCTCGTTGTCAGTCGTCGCGTCAGCCTCGATGCGGTCGGCGACCGGCTGGCCGAGGCGGGCGGCAAATTCCGCCGGCAGTTCCGCAAGATCGGGCTGTTCGGCGTCGGCTGCCGGGGCGACATCGTCACGACGGCCGCCACGGCGGCGGCGGCGACGGCGACGACGGCCCCGTTCGGCCTCCTCCGCCGTCTTCTGCTCGCCGGTCATACTGACGTTGCGTTCGGCGCTCCCGGTTTCAGTTTCGACATCCTCATCCGCCTCCGCCGTATCATCGCCGTCGAACGCAAGCGGCGCGATGGCGCGGTCAGGGGTGGTTTCGATCGGGCGGGGGTTCGTCTGGGTCCGGAGTTTCTCAACCTTGAACTCGGCGGGGACCTGCCCGTCGGCCACGAAATGCACGGTCATGTCGAACCGGTCCTCGGTGGCGGCGAGCTGGGCGCGCTTGTGGTTGAAAATATAGAGAGCCACCTCCGGGGCAAGATGAACCGAAATCTCGGCGGCCTGGCGGGCGGCCTCGTCCTCGATCGCGCGGAGAACCGCAAGCGCCGTGCTCGCCGTGCTGCGGATATGGCCAACCCCGGCGCAATGCGGGCACGGGATCAGCATGGTCTCGGAAATCGAGGGGCGCAGGCGCTGGCGGCTCATTTCCATCAGTCCGAAATGGCTGATGCTGCCGACCTGAATGCGCGCACGATCGTTTTTCAGCGCGTCCTTGAGCTTGCGCTCGACCATCGCGTTGTTGCGGCGAACCTCCATGTCGATGAAGTCGATCACGATCAACCCGGCGAGGTCGCGCAGGCGGAGCTGGCGGGCGACTTCCTCTGCAGCTTCCATATTGGTGCGAAGTGCGGTGTCCTCGATATTGCGCTCGCGGGTGGCACGCCCCGAGTTGACGTCGATCGCGACCAGCGCCTCGGTCTGGTTGATCACGAGGTACCCGCCGGAGCGCAACTGCACCGTGGGCTGGAACATCTGATCGAGCATCTGCTCGACCTGGTATTTGGCATAGAGCGGCTGGCGATCATTCCACGGAATAACTTTCTTGACCGCGGCAGGCATCAGCATCCGCATGAAGTCGCGCGCGGTCCGGTAACCCTCCTCGCCCTCGACCAGCACCGTGTCGATATCGCGGGTATAGACATCGCGAATGGTGCGCTTGATCAGCGTCGCTTCCTCATAGACCAGAGCAGGAGCGATCGAAGCAAGGGTCTTCTCGCGGATATCATCCCACAGGCGCAGCAGATATTCGCAGTCGCGCTTGATTTCCGGCTTGGGCCGCGCGGCCCCGGCGGTGCGGACGATCATGCCCATGCCATCCGGAATATCGAGCTCGGTCATCACCTCCTTGAGGCGGCGGCGATCCGCGACCGAGGTAATCTTGCGCGACACGCCGCCGCCGTTCGGCGAATTGGGCATCAGCACCGAGAAGCGTCCGGCGAGCGAAATATAGGTCGTCAGCGCCGCCCCTTTGGAGCCGCGTTCCTCCTTGACCACCTGAATCAGAATGATCTGGCGGCGATGGATGACCTCCTGGATCTTGTAGGAGCGCAATGCGCGCATCCGCCGCCGCTCGCGCGCTTCGTCCGCCCCGTCATCGGTGCCGCCAACCTGTTCGGGCGGGGCAGCGGGGGCTGCATCGGTCAGATCCTCGGGCGGCGGCCCGTTGCTGGCGAGTTCGGCCTCGATTTCGGCAGCCGCGCCGGAGACCCGCTCGGGTTCGGCGTGATCATCGATCCGGTCCGCAGTGTCATCGCCCCCAGTCTCCGCCTCGGTATCGCCGTCGATCCCCACCGGCTCGCCTTCGATCTGATCAGAGGGAGGTGGCGCATCCCCGATCGCGATTTCAGACACACTCGCCGGACGGCGCGCCGCCAAAGCCTGAGCCGGACCGTCATTGTCCTCAGCATCCTCGGCCTCGACGCGGCGACGGGCTTCCTCGGCCTCCATCGCCAGCAGCTTCTGGCGGTCGGCGACCGGGATCTGATAATAATCGGGATGGATTTCCGCAAAGGCCAGAAAGCCGTGGCGGTTGCCGCCGTATTCGACAAAAGCGGCCTGCAGGCTGGGTTCGACCCGGATCACCTTGGCAAGATAGATATTGCCCTTGATCTGTTTTTTATCGGCGGTCTCGATATCGAAATCATCGAGGCGGTTGTTATCCAGCACCACCACGCGGGTTTCTTCCGCGTGGCTGGCATCGATCAGCATTGTTTTGGTCATCGACGAAAAAACTCCTGCGCGCCGGCGGCGGGACCGAGAGGTCGCCAGCGTGCAGGCGCGGGTGATTGTGTGTGAAGCGAATTATGGCTTGGTCATTCATGGTCAAGGGCCGGAGCGCTCGTCGCGGCAAACCCCTCGCGCGGGGCATTGCTGGGTGTGAATGCGACAAAAGACGCGTGCATCGGTCCTTATCTCGTGGGGGGACGCCGAACGATCGGCGCGACCCTGGGTGGCGGTGGACCTATCCTGCTGAAAATACGGCGTGGATAGAAGGAGGTGATCAAGGGGAAGCGTCGTTCGAACTGAAGCTCTGCGTCGAACCCGTTGATAGCTTTACTCAATGACGCAATTACGACGTTCGCGCAAGTGTCGCCGCCCGGATCAGACGGTGGAGCGGCTGCCGAGGCTGTAACGCGTGCCGGGATGGACGAACTGGCTCTGCGTCGCCGGAACGCCATGGCTCCAGGTCCGCCGCCACAGGATCAGGCAGGCGGGATCGTCGGTCGGGCCCAATTCGAGCAGCGCGCGGATATCCGCGTCCGGCGTGGCGGCAAAAGCGGTGTGCTCGACCTCGGTGGCCGGCCCGATCCTCAGGAGGTAGCGCGCGGTCGTTTCACTGGTGAAGTCGGCATCGAGGTAACCGGGCGCGAATTTCGGCGACACCAGCCGGTCTTCGAGCTGAACCGGAACATCGTCCTCGAAATGCAGCACCACCGAGTGAAAAATCTTGGCCCCGGCCCGCAGGTCGAACCCCATCGCCTGCGCCGCCGAAGCGCGCACCGATTCGAGGGTGATCAGCCGCAACCGGTGGCGATGGCCACGGGCGGTGATATCCTCGGCAATGTCATGAACATGCAGAAACTCCTGCCGAGGCCGGACCGCGCAGGCGAAGGTGCCGACCCCCTGGATCCGCGA
>JAQTXO010000260.1 GCA_028688765.1 Acidiphilium sp.
CTGTTCGGGGCGCAGCGCTTCACCGTTCTGACCCCAGGCAAGAATGCAGTCGTCGAGGCATTTCACCATCGGCAGGCTGCGGTCCATATGGGCGCCATCCGAGCCGGTGGGCAGAACCCAGCGACTGTCGGGATGGATTCCGGCTTCATCGAGAATGGTTTTGAGCAGCACGCCGGTCCATTCCGCGCAGCCGATCATCCCATGGGTCAGCTGCAACGAGTTGAGCTGCGCCGCCGGCCATTCCGTCGCGCCATTCGCCGGGCATTCGATGAAATGGATGCGGGAGACCGAAGGATAGCGCATGATCTGGTCGAGCGTGAGCAGCAGGGGCTTTTTCACCCGGCCGCTGACCATCAGACGGAATTCCTTGGGATCGACGGTCGGAACGCCTGAATGGTAACGCTCGAAGAACAGACCGTTCGAGGTGATGATCCCCGGCTGATCCTGCAGGGGCGTGAAGCTGGCATCGGCGAGCCGGGTCGGCGACAGCCACGGAATGTAGCGGCGAACCACGCTGCTCTCATATTTGGACGGCTGCCCATAGGGCCGCGCATCGACCGGAGCACCGAGCGAGTTCGACCACGAGTTGTCCGCCGGCGGTGCCGTCGGTGCGGGAGAGGCTGCGCGGGCAGAAGCCGCGATCATGGTAGCGCCCGCAGCCGCCCCCAGCTTGAACATGTCACGGCGATTTGGTTTCGTCATTTCCCCTCGGTGCATCTTGATATTATCAACGTGGTTACAGCGGTTTTGCCAATGGCGCGATCGAAAGTAACACTTTCATGATTCGTTGTATTAGATTTGTGTTATATGTCAAGCGCGCGTGAGGTGCCCGAATTATCGTCAGATATCCCGATGAGCCGCAGTTTTCGGCGATCGGCCCGGGCAAGCTTACCAAAGATCAATTAAATATGATCAATGAACCGGATGGTGCGGATGGCGGGACTCGAACCCGCACGCCCTGACGGGCAACAGATTTTAAGTCTGCAGCGTCTACCATTCCGCCACATCCACGATGGTCCGATCCGGTCGTTCGGAGCCTAGAACCCGTACCCGACCCGCCCGCTATTGCCCAGCGACAGGTTTCGATACCGCGCCATCGCCATCAGCGGGAAAAACCGCGGGTAGCCATGATAGCGCAGATAGAACACGCGGGGAAAGCCGACCGCATTATAAGGCTGTTCGGTCCAGGAGCCATCGTCTTCCTGAACCGATTGCAACCAGGCGATGCCGCGCGCGACGGCGGGATGATCGCACCGGCCCGCGGCCATCAGCCCGAGCAACGCCCACGCGGTCTGCGAGGGCAGGCTCTGGTGATACTCGCCGTGCGGCGCATCCGCATAGCTTTCGCAATCCTCGCCCCAGCCGCCATCATCGCGCTGCCGGGCGATCAGCCAGTCCGCCGCGCGGGTGATTGCGGGATCGTCGTGATCGAGACCGGCGGCGTTGAGGGCACAGAGAACCGACCACGTGCCATAAATGTAATTGGTCCCCCATCGCCCGAACCAGGAGCCGTCCACCTCCTGGTCACGCCGAAGATAGGCGACGCCACGATCGATCGCGGCGCGATCCTCCGGATGGTTCAATTGCCCGAGAAACGAAACGCAGCGGGCGGTGACGTCGGCGGTCGGTGGATCGAGCAGGGCGCCGTGATCGGCGAAGGGAATATGGTTGAGGTAGGTGAATTCATTATCCGAATCGAACGCGCCCCAGCCGCCGGATTTGCTCTGCATGCCGAGCACCCACAGGCGCGCGCGCTCGACCGCCTCGCGATGCGCGGGGTCGCCGTTGCGATCGAGAATCATGCCGACCACGGCGGTATCGTCGACATCCGGGTAATGGGCATTGTTGTACTGGAACGCCCATCCCCCGGGCGGTGCGTCGGGCTTGCGGTGGGCCCAGTCGCCCTTCACGTCCAGGATCTGGCGCGGAATCAGCCAGTCGCATGCGGCGGCGACCCGTTCGTCGCCCACCCCTGCGGTTTCGGCGAGGGCATGGGCGGCAAGCGACGTATCCCAGATCGGCGAGAGGCAGGGCTGGACATAGGTCGCACCGTCGAACCGGCCGGACGCATCGGTGATCAGTTTGCGCACAGCATCCCAGGCGGTCGCGTAATCGGGATGATCCGGCGCGTAGCCGAGCGTGTGGTACATCATCACCGTATTGGCCATCGCGGGATAAATCGCGCCCAGACCATCCTCGCCATTCAGGCGCGGCGTGATGAAGTCGATCGCGGCCTGGATCGCGCGGCGGCGACCGGGGATGAACCGTTCGAGCGGACGCAAAGCCGAATCGAGCGCCTTGAACGCATGGCCCCAACGCGACCGAAAGGGCCCGCGAATATAGTCCCGCACCTCGCCGGGCGGGGTGACGAACAATTCCTCGATCCCGACGCGATGTGGATTGCGCGCGATCGGGCGTTCGGTCATCAGCACCAGAAGCGGGGCTATGACGGTGCGCGACCAGTAGCTGATTTTCCAGATATTGATCGGAAACCAGTCGGGCAGCAGCATGATCTCGACGGGCATGACCGGGCAGGCGTGCCACGGCAGCGCGCCGAACAAGGCGAGCTGGATGCGGGTG
The DNA here is from genome assembly GCA_028688765.1 of Acidiphilium sp. Taxonomy (GTDB): domain Bacteria; phylum Pseudomonadota; class Alphaproteobacteria; order Acetobacterales; family Acetobacteraceae; genus Acidiphilium; species Acidiphilium acidophilum. Next base: position 2,581 of record JAQTXO010000260.1, read on the forward strand.
AACACGTTGGTGCGCGCCGCACCGCCCCGCGCCAGAATCGCCGCACGGGCGCGGCGCATATGCGGGGCATCCGGGGAATCGCCGATTGCTTTCAACGCGAAATAGGCTTTCACGCTCGCGGAAAGATCCATCGCGCCATCATGAAACAACGGCCAGCCGCCCGGATTTTGCGGCGAATCGCCCTGGATCGCGCGCAGGAACACGCCGATCCGCGCTTGCAGCCCGGGGTCGATCCGGTCGAGAAAATGCTCGAGTAGCACGTATTCGGCGGGAATGGTCGCGTCCGCTTCGAGTTCGTAGACGTAATGACCATCCGCCCGCTGCTCCGCAGCAAGGCTTGCATGGGCACGGCGGATCGCCTCGTCGAGTTCCTCGATCTCAAATGGTAAACTGCTCAGCATATGGCGCATATAGTCAGTTTTGTTACGGATCGCCTATAGCATTTGGGAGACACTGCTACTCCGGCAGCGTTTGGCCCGTGGTCTCCCGCCCGAACGGCACGATCAGCAGACCGATCGCGAAAGCGACCGCGGTGATCGCAACCGGCGTCCCCAGCGTGCCCATCCCCTTCACCGCGCCAGCCAGGGCGAAGTTGACCCCGGCACCCGCGAACCGGCCCACCGAGGTGCAGAAAGCAAAAGCGGTCGCGCGGATTTCCGTGGGATACAGCTCCGGCAGCCACAGGCTGAACATGGCGAAATTACCGCCGCCGAAGCCGAGGAAGAACAGGATGACCAGAAACGCCGTCAGCGCGTGGCCGGGCGGCAGATAGAACGCCCAGCCGAAGGCGGCGATGATGGTGATGAACATCACCACGAAATAGAAAGCGAGCGTCGCGCGCCGGCCGAAGCGCTCGGCGAGCGGCGGCAGGGCGATGCAGCCGAGGATGGTGCCGACCGAGAGGATTGCGGTTCCGAACGAGACCATGTGGATGGCCGCCGGCAGTGCCATGCCGGATTTTTTCGCGAGAATGATGATGGCGCTCGGCTCGTACACCGCGCCCGCCCAAAGCCCGATGATCGCAACGGTCAGCAGCACCGACATCACGACGGTCTGGCGGCGGTGACGCGGACTGAAAATCGCGGCGAGCGGATGGGTGGTGCGCGTGGCGCGATGGCGCTGCCATTTCCCGGTTTCCTTGACGCCGAGCATGATCAGCACCGAGATCACCACCGGGGCGAGGCCGCACAGAAACATCGCCCGCCAGCCGTACCGGGCACCGACGGTGAAATTGAGCGCGGCTGCAACGAAGAACCCGGCATAGTACCCGGTCTGCAACAACCCGGCACCCATCTTGCGCCGATCCTCCGGCCAGGCTTCCGCGACATAAGTGCCCGCCATCGCCCACTCCCCGCCGATGCCGATGCCCGCGATCAGGCGAAACAGGCCGAGTTCGTAGATATTCTGCGACAGCGCAGCGGCCCCGGTGAAGACCGCATAGAGCAGGATGGTCGCGGCCAGCGATTTCTTGCGCCCGAACCGGTCCGCGATCGGCCCCCAGATGAACGAGAACCCCCAGCCGACCAGAAACACCGCGAACAGGATCGAGCCGATCTCGCCGATATTCGCCGGTGTCGGCCGGATTCCCGAGCGCGGCAGCAATTGGGCGAGGGCCGGAGCGAGGACCAGCGCATAAATCACGCTGTCCATGCCATCGAGCATCCAGCCGAACCAGGCCCCCCAGAAGCCGGCGATCTGCTGGCCGTTCAAGCGCGTGCGCGCGCCGGGCGCGCCACGGCCGGCGATATTCGATTAGTTCATGGCAGTCCCCGCTGGCGAGTTTTTTTGACGATCTGTTTTTTATATGGAGGATTCAGCCTTCGGCGGCAATCAACCCCCGGGTGCGTCGCGCGAGCCAGCTTTGACCGGGCATTGCCATCAGCTGATCGACACTGCCGGCCCGCGCGACGGAGCCATCGCGCAGATACGCTTCGTGGCGCGACTCGATCGCCTCGGGATCGTACAGATAATTCACCATGATCCCGAACGACTCGGCGATGCCGCGTGGCGACGTGTTGCCGAGCCAGTTGATCCGCTCCAGCCGCGCGCCGTTGCCCAGATGAAACCGGGCGACCGGGTCGGGGCGCGGTTTATCCCGCGCCTCGTCGCGAAGCGTCTGGGTGAGGTACTGGGCAGCAAGCCGGAGCAACGGGGCGCGCAGGGCCGCGGTCAGATCGGGCTTGGCCCACCAGGCCTCCGTCGTCAGCGCCGTGGCCAGCAATGCCGTGTCATCGGCGGCGGAAAGCGCTGCGGCGCGGATGATCGCTTCGCGCTCCTCGGGGGTCAGCAGAGGGGAGGGGGAAGGCTGGTCGAGGAAGGCGAGGACCGCGCGCCGCAGTCCCGGCGCGGGGGACAGGGTGGAAAACCGTTTCAGCCGGGGTAGCTCGGACTGCAACTCGGCGACGACCTGCTTGATCAGAAAATTACCGAAGGA
>JAQTXO010000261.1 GCA_028688765.1 Acidiphilium sp.
GCTTTTCGTGGTCCATCAGGTCGGAAACCTTGAAGTCCACGCGCGAAGTGTTGTCGCCCACGATGGGGTCACGGTAGAGCGACAAGGCGTTATTCGCGGTCGAAACGATGCTGCCAAGCTCGCGCGCAGGGGTGTTGCCCATGCGACGGCCAACGCCGTTGATAACAAGCTGGGCCTCGCGCGCCGCTGCATCTTTCGCGTCAAGGCGAAGCGCGGTCATCTCGGCGAACAACCCGGCCAGCGCGCGAGGGTCGCCATCCGGGTTGTCGGTCAGGTCGTTTTCCGTGTCCGGCGCTGCGAAGTCGCCCACGCCGGTCAGCATGTGCGCGCAATCGTAGAGGCCGGGCAGGCGGCCTATGGCCTCGGCCTTGTAGAGCGCATGAAGGATCAACCCCACTAGAAGCTCGTAGGCGGCGCTGCGGAAGTGGTCGCCCGCCACGCCCTTGCCGTCATCGTCCACCACCATCAGGCCGATGTTCTGCGCATCGCTCACTTGGTAGCGCGTGCCAAAGCGGACCTCGGCCAGCGCGTTCCAAGAGCAACCGCCGGTCGGCTCTGCCGGGTCGAACCGCAGGACGATGTTGCCCGCCTTCTCGCGCCGCCATCCGGCGGTCATCGCGTAGTTCTCGCCCTTGCGGTCCAGTATAAAGGCGGACTCCGGCCAGCTTAGAAGCGTGGGCACGACAAGGCCGACACCCTTGCCGGATCGGGTCGGGGCCAGCGCGCAAATATGCTCGGGGCCATCGTGCCGCAGGTAGTGAAGCTGGCCGGTTTTCGGATCGGTGTAGCCGCCGCAATAGACGCCCTGCCCCTGCTGGCCCGGCGTCGGCAAAAGGCCGCTTTGGCGGACCTCATCTAAGCTGGCGAAATGGGCGGTGCCGTGAACGTCGCCATATTGCCGGGCGCTGCGCGTGCTGAACCCGACATAGAGGACATAAGCGACCATCGCGCTTATCAGGCCAGCGGCAAAGATGATGAAAGCGTAGTTATAAATCGTCGGCGAGTAGCGGTAAAAATCGAACAGCCAGCGCCACCACTCGAACGGTTGATAGATGCGCCAGAAGATCGGACGGCCTAACGCCGGTTGAAATGCCAACTGTGCCGCAATGTATTGAGTGCAGACGGCGTTAATCACCACGACAGCCGCCGCTAAGGCGATGCCTCCGATGATCCGCGCGCGCACAACTGACGAATTTTGCTCGCTCATCGTTCGCGTCCTTTGGTGTTATCAATAAATCGGCCCCGCTGATCGACCGCGACCGCCTGCCCTATTTTCCAGCGTGAGGCTTTGGCGACGACACGCGGCCCCGCTGGTTTCACAAGCATTTCCTCGCCGCGTTTCAGCAAAAGCACTTCGCTGCCGTCCTCCATTTTCCTCCGGCCCTCGTAGGTTGCCCGTCCGGCATCCTGCGGCGACCATACCCGATTATAAGGTATAGATGATATTTTGCCACGCTGGAAGTTCCGTTGTTCAATCCAGCGTTGAACCGCCGGAGAAACGGCCTCTGTGGCCTCCGCTGCGGCCTGTGGGCGCGGTTTCCCGCTTGCCGGGGCCTTGGGGCCGCCCTGCCCGCTCGGCGGCTCCTGCGGGCGCTCCTGCGGCTTGGACGCCTGCGCCTCGCGGCGGACCTCCCAAGTGTTCCGGTGGGCCTCGGTGCCGTCCGGTAGCGTGACCGGCTGCGCGCCCTTGTGGTCAACGCTGATCCGGTCGCCAAGCTGCGCGCCGCTCTCGGCAATGGCCCGCTCAAGGTCGATGCCCCATAGGGTGCGCTGCTGCCCGCCCTGCCCTTCCAGCGTGACGAAATAGCTAGGCCGCTCGCCCTCGCGGTTCTCGAACGGCGCGGCCCCATGATCGACCAACCGGCTGAAATGGCCGGTCGCCGCCTTCGTCGTGGCCTGCGCCTTCTCGTCCGCGCTCGCGCGGCGCATGGCCTCAAGCGCCGGATCGGCAAAGGCGACCTTGACGCCGTGCATTCCGGCCAGCCGGGCAACGTCCTGCCGGAACTGGTCGGAACCCTGCACGTCGAGCGGCTGGCCCTCGAACCGCTCGGCGGCCAGCGACAAGGCGACAAGCGCCGCCCCGGCGGTGGCCTTCTCGGCTTTGACGTGGCTTGTGCGGTCCAGCACAAGGCCGCCGTCCGCCGTCCGGTAGGCCATCGTGCCGTCATGCCGGGCCTGTGGCCGCAAGCTCTCCATGATGCGCGTCTTGGCCTTCTCGGCTCGCTCGGCGGTCAACAGGTCGCCGCGCATCCGCTCCGCGCGTTCCTCGCGGGCACGCAGCACGTCGAGCGCGTCGGTTTCGCCGCGCTCGGCCCGCTGCATCAGCCATTGATTCCAAGTCGGCAGGGTGGTCGCCCTGTAGAGATTGGCGGTTGCCGCCTCGGCGTTCACCTTCGCCGCGTTGCGGGCCGCTGCAACCTGCGCCCGCGTCGTCGCATTGATGGCGGCCCGCACCGGCCCGCGCGGTCCTACCTTCTGGATCATGCGTTGCGTGGCGGACCATCGCTTGATGCGCTCGATCTCTGCCGCGCGCTCGGCGCGGATCGCGGCCAGCCCGGCCTTGCGGCTGGCAATCGCGGCCTGTCGCTGCCGCTGATACTCGGCGAACAGCGCGCCGCTCGCCGGGTGCGCCTGCCGGGGGCGAGGGGCATAGCCCCGAGAACCTGGCTCCCGCTGCTGCCGCTCGCCAGCGCCGCGCTCGAACGGCCCTAGCCGGTCGGTGAGGGCCTTTAAGGACAGGTCACGCCCGCACTCGCTGGCCTTGCACCACAAGCCTAAGCTGGGGTCGCCGATGACAAGGCCAGCCCCTCGCGGCTTGATCTGTAGGCCATGCTCGGCGAGGGCCGCGTGAAGCTCCTTCCATGTCGCGGCCCGGCGCATGTCCGGGGCCACGTCGCGGGCCACGTAGCCGGTCAGGCTCTCGATGCCCGCTTGTGCCTCCATGTCGGCGGCTGCGCCGCTTATTGCTGCTCCATCGCGGCCAGCGACATTTCCCGCCCGTCGCACGCCGTCAACGTGTTGGGTTCCGCCTTGGTCCACACGATGACGTGCATTACCCGGCAGTAGCATCGAATATCTTTCGGGGCCGTGTGCCACACCGCTCCGGGGCAGCTTTCGCAAATCGTTGTAGGTCGCGGCCTCTGGTCCTTCGGCAAGCGCGCGAGCGTAGGACTCTCGTAGGAAGGCCCTAAATCGACTGTCATGCTGTCGCTCGGGGTTAAGGCGGATTCGGTTTCGTCGGTCATAGGCTCGATCTCCTGTTAAGCCGTGGTCGTCATGCTCAAGGCCGAATTTCTTTTCGAGCCGTTCGCACGCCTCCATGAGCCGTTGCTTGTCGTAAAACGGCTCGATGTTTTGCAGTCCGGTGGGATGCACTTTGTTGATGGCGACATGAACATGCAGATTGTCCGTGTCGATATGGACCGCGCTAATGCGTTGATGGTCTGCATATCCAAGGACTTCGCAAAGCTCGTCCTCGATTTGGTGCAAAACCTCCAAAGGCGGGTTTTCTCCCTGCCTAAAGGAATAAACCAAGTGATAGGTCTTATCGGCCTTGGATTTGGTGTTTTGGGCCTGCGTGGCCTGTATCAGCGTTGTGGCATCGCCGGGGTCGTCGGTGCCGCAATTCGTCACGCGATACCCGGCTACCTTCTCGCCCTGCGTCGTGGTGCTTCTGGTCGCCAGAATGTAATCGGCGGTGCGCGCCCAGCTTTGCGGGTCAATCTCGCCCTCTGCCGCTACCATGTAGCGGACTAGTCGCGCCGCGCTCGATGTGGCCGCCCGGCGGGCAATGCGCTTGGCGATCATTTCACGGCCCGCCGCATGATGCCCGATAGCTCGGCCTGCAAGGCGCGAAATTCGGTCATCATCTGGTCAACCTCGAACCGCCGGGCACCCTGCCCCGGCTTCTCGGCCAGCCAGAGTTTCAGCAGCCCGGCCACCCGGCCAAGGTCGCCATTCACCCGCACAAGGTCGCCGACTGCCTGTAGGTCATAGACGGACTTGATGCGGTGATTCAGGCCCGCCGCCCGCATGTAGGCGGACAGGGACAGGCCCGCCCGCTCGGCCCGGTCGGCGATCTCGGCCCGTTCCTCGGGCGTCACCCATACCTCTATCCGTGCCCCTCGGGGGCGGCCTCCGCGCCTCTCTTTGGTGTCCTCGGTCATGCGCTTGCGCGTCCTCCTTTCGTGTCTGTCGCGGCAGCGACCGTGAGCCTCGCAGAGCAGGATTCCGTCGAGCCGCAGGCGAGTAAGGGGCGGTGTTGGGCCGGTGCGTGCGTCAGCGCGTACCGGTACAACACACATCCTGCCATCCTACTTTGGTGCAATTATACGCAACTCGCCGCAACCATGCTAGATTTATCGCTGAGAGCGATAAAAACCCGCAGAAATTGCCTTAAATTGCATAGAGTTGCACTAAATTGCCTTGAGTTGCGCTAATTGGCTTGCAAAGTTGCGCTAAGTTGCCTAGAATTGCCTTGAGTTGCCTTAACGTGCTATGGTCGCTCTTGATTGGAGACAATCGCACGGAAACCGGAGACCATCGAATGACGGACAACCCAAAAACAGAACGGCGCGGGCTAGGTCGCGCGGCGTTTCTGGCCCGTCGGGATGACTTCCAAAGGCTGCTCGACGGGGGCCACCCGATGAGGGCGATCTACGAGGACAACAAAGACGCGCTCGGAATCGGCTACCCGCAGTTCACCCGCTACGTCAGCAGATACATACGGAAGGCAGACCATGACAGGCACCAAAAAGAAGCCGGGAGCGGCACCGCCGCCCCCTCCCCCGCCGGACGCGAAAGCGCCCCGGCCAGCCCCCCACAAGCCTCCCCGGCGGCCCAACCCAAACCAAGCGGCAAGCCCGCCAGCAAGCCCGGCTCAAGCCCGTTCTATGACGCCAACGCCGGAAACGACCGTGACGATCTCATCTGACAGGAGCAACGCGACTATGAAGCAAGTGCATTTCACCCTCCAAGGCAAAGGCGGCGT
>JAQTXO010000006.1 GCA_028688765.1 Acidiphilium sp.
GTCCCCGAAGATCTGGACTTCGATGTGCCGGGCGTGCTCGACGTATTTTTCGAGGAAGAGCGCCGCATCGCCGAAATTGGCGCGGGCGAGATGAGCGATGGCGTCGTACCGCGCGGCAAGTTCGGCGGCATCGCGGCAGATCGCCATGCCGATGCCGCCACCGCCGGCACTGCTCTTGAGCATCACCGGGTAGGCGATCCGCGCGGCCTCAGCCAGGGCATCGTCGCGACCGGCGAGAACGTCCGAGCCCGGGAGCAGCGGGACACCTGCGGCGGCGGCCAGGGCTCGGGCGGTGTGCTTGAGGCCGAAATCGCGCAGATGGGTGGGGCGGGGCCCGATGAAGGTGATGTGTTCAGCGCCGAGTGCCTCGGCGAAATCGGCGCGCTCGGCGAGGAAGCCGTAGCCGGGATGCACGGCATCCGCCCCGCTGCGATGACAGGCCGCGATAATGGCCTCGATGTTCAGGTAGCTCGCAGTGGCCGGGGAGGCACCGATCGGCTCGGCATGATCCGCCGCGAGCACCGGGGGCGCGAACCGGTCCGCATCGGCATAGACCGCAACGGAGGCGATGTTCATCCGCCTGAGGGTGCGGCAGATCCGGCCGAGGACCTCCCCGCGATTGGCGATCAGGACGCGCTTGAACACCGGTCTAGCGATCCCACACGACGCAGCGGATCGGAGAGGGCCGGAAGCCGTTGCAGGGGTTGTTGACCTGCGGGCAGTTCGACAGCACCACCAGCAGGCGCATCTCGGCGCGCAGATCGACATAGCCGCCGGGTTCGGAGACCCCGTCATCCACGGTCAGTTCACCGTCCGGGCGGATCGGCACGTTCATGAAAAAATTGACGTTGGCCACGATGTCGCGCTTGTCCATGCCGTATTTTGCCAGTTCGGTCAGGAAGTTCTCGCGACAGGCGTGCATGTATCGGGTTTCGTGACCGAAGCGGACGGTGTTGGATTCGCAGGAGCACGCGCCCGCGCTGGTATCGTGAAAGCCGCAGGTATCTCCGATGATCGTCGCCATCGGACGATCCTCGTTGGAGCGCAGGATGGCACCGGTGGTGAGGTCGTAGCGCCCGCCCGCCCGTGCCTGCGCGAGCAGCGTGTCCTGCGCGGAATAGCGCTCGGTGTGGTCATCGGCGTTGTAGAACAGCGCATCGACCGCCTGCTGGCTTTCGAGGTCGATGATGCGCAGCGTCTGGCCCGGGTCCAGCACCGCCGAGAAGGGGGCGCGGGCCGGTACGGTGACATCGAGCAGGGCATTGGTGCGGGTGGTCAGCATGATGGTCCTCAGGCGAAGTAGGCGTCGTTGTTTTCGAAGCCGCGCCGCGCTTCCTCGCTGAAGGCGCGGCAGAAGGCGGCGGCATCGGCCGCGGTGCGATAACGGGTCACGATGATCGAGCCGGTCGCGCCGCCTGCTGCCAAGGGGTGGGGTGTGTTGGACAGGGCGACGAGCAGGTTCATCTCCGCGCGCAAGGTGACGAAACTGCCGGGCGACGGCGCGCGGCGCAGGCACATGGTGCCGTCCTCACCCACCGCGAGATCGGCGAACAGCGTGAGGCTGGTGGCGAGATCGCGCCGGCTGAGGCCGAATTTGCCGGCGGCGTTGCGCAGATTGTCGCGCCCGTTGCGCCCGGCACCGCGATCGGGGGTCGAAGGACCGGGAACGGCACCGGTCGAAGGACCGGGAACCGCATCGGTCGAAGGACCGAGAACGGCATCATGACCGGCACCGCTATCGGCGATGATCGCGGCGAGGATGCGCCCCATGTCCGAGAACAGCACACGCCCGGTGGTGAGGCGCGTGGTCCATTGCAGCTTGAGCGTATCGCCGGCGTTGAAGCGTTCCGAGGGATCATCGGCGTTCCACAGCATCAGGCTGGCACCCGGCGTACCGGCGGGATTGACGATGTGCAGCGCCTCGCCCCGGCGGATACGAAAGCTGGCATAGGCGCCGGGCGGGATGGTCTCGGTCGCGATGACGTCATCCGGTGGGATCATCGGCAGATCGGTTGGGCTCGATGCACCGGCCCTCGCGCGGGCGCGGGACTGAAGTTCGAGATAGCGTGTGCGATACTCGTCGGGTGTCAAACGATCGAGGTCGAGCATCAGGCCGGGTCCTGGCCGAGTGCGGTGGTAAGGCCGGTCGCGTCCGGCATGATCACCGCTTTCGAGGCCGCCTGCCGGCGCATCATGGGGTACGCGATGGCGCCGACGATCGTGGCCCCGAGAATGAACAGCGGCGCAAACCAGGTCATCGGCCACGGGCCATTGCCGGTATTATAGATCTCCGCGCGCGGCCATGCGACATCGACCATCAGCACCGCGCCGAACACCACCGCGACCAGGTTGACCGGCAGGCCCCATTTGCCCAGCGTGAAATGCCCGGCGAGCGGCGGTTTGGAATAGACCGGATGACCCCGCAGGCGCTGGATCAGCAACGGCAGCGTCACGAGGAGATAGGCCAGATACACGATGACGACGGCGACGCTGGTGATATCGCCGAACACGCTGGCTGAACCGAGGCTGAGCAGCAGGATCCCGATCGCGGTCACGCAGACCACGAAGCTCGGCAGCAGCGGCGTCGCCGTGCGTTTCGAAACGGTGGACAGCGCGCGCGAGAACGGCAGGCGGCCATCGCGCGCCATGCTGAACATCACCCGGGCCGCCGAAGCCTGGATTGCGAGGGCCGCCGAAAAGATCGACACGCTGACGATCGCCAGCATGATCCGCCCGAGAACGTTGCCGGCCTGCGCGGTCAACACATAGGCGATGCCGTTATTGGCGAGATCAGCGCCGAGGCTGGGAGAGGCCATCAGCGTGCCGAGCAGAACCAGTCCGCCGCCGACCGCCGAAACGAGCATGCAGCGGGTGATCGCCGAGGGTGCGGTCCGGCGCGGATCGCGGGTTTCCTCCGAAAGTTCGGCGGCGGAATCGAACCCGTACATCACATAGGTCGCCATCAGCATCGAGGCGAGAAACGGCCAGATATAGGAACCGTGGCCCTCGACGCCGCCAGTGGTCATGATCACGCCGGGGCCGCGCACCGTGTGGGTGAACAGGATGACGATGAGCAGGCAGACCCCGAAAATCTCGGTGGACACTCCGATGATGGTGAGGGTGGCGAGCCGCTTGATGCCAAAGGCGCTGATGAAGCCGCAGATCAGGATCACGATCGAGCCGAGAACGATGGCGTTGAGCGCGCCGGTCGGACTCGTCGGCGAGGCGTTGCCGCCGACGAGCTGAAAGCCCGACCACACGCCGGGCATCGCGGCCTGCATCGCAATCGCGATGGCCGAGACGCTCACGATATACCCGATCAGCATGAACCAGCCCGCGAACCAGCCGAGCGGGTCGGTCGCGACCCGGCGGGACCATTGGTAGATCGCGCCCGAGACCGGAAAGCGGACCGAGAGTTCGGCAAACACCAGCGCGACGCAGAACTGGCCGATGAACACGATCGGCCAGGTCCAGAAGAACGCCGGTCCGCCAAGTCCGAAACCGAAAGCGAACAGCTCGAAAACCGTGGTCAGGATCGAAACGAAGGAAAATCCCGAGGCGAAGGAGGCGAACGGGCCGAGTTCGCGCCTGAGTTCCTGAATGTAGCCGAGATCGCGTAGCCCGTCGGCGTGATCGTTCGGGGTGATGGGGGTATCGCTCATTCGGTCGGAGCCTCCTTCAGATCGGTCGTCGATGTGAAGCGAGGATCGGATGTGGACAGCGCATGCAACCCCCGCATGAAAACGCTCTCCCGGGCTTTTGTCCCGCCGTGTACCGCGCGGATGTCTCCCGCCCGGCTGTTGCTCTCGGACCAGCATCGGCACTGTAGACACCGACCGGAACCCTAGCGACAGAACCTTAACAGCAAAATCCATGCCAAGATCCATTTGTAAGCAGATCGGCTAAAAATGGCGGGGCAATTCTGCTAAATGGCCATTTTATGAGCGATAAATGATTAACCCGTGATCATACAATATATTGATTAGGCATTATTTTTGGCGTTCAGGGAGTGTCAATTTCGCTTGATGGGGTCCTGCTTCACTTCGTATGACAATCAGCGGGCTGGAGCGCAATGAAGCATGCGGGCGCGCAGGGTAGGCACGCCGAGGCGCCCCTACAGGGCTCGCTTGCGTGTCGTCAGCCGATCATGAGAGATCGCTCGATGCCGCCCTCCGGACCTCGATCGGCAGCAAAAATGTCACCCGGCCGGATCGTGGACGGCGACCGCCGATCGTCGTTGCCCTGAATCGGAATCGTTCCTGACAGGCATGCTCACATGGGCAGCGACAATCCGCCAGCCATGGTTCAGGCGCATCCATGTCTGACTTTGACGGCCCCTGCCGCCTTCGACAATGAATTCGGTGTTGACGGTGCCGAAATTGTTGCCGAATGTCGTGATGACTGTCTTGTCCAGGCTGCGCGACGCCTGTTTGTTGACGACGCGCCTCCGATATTCGGCGATTTCACTGAAGCCGTGCAGGTTCTCCGAGATTCCATAGCGGATGGTGTGATCCGATTGCCAGAACAACTCGTTCAGGACATCGATATCGTTTTCGATCAACGCCCGCTCATAACGATCGAAAATGGCCGAAAGCTCGGCATGGACCTCGGGGAGGTTGATTTCGACATCGCTCAATCTGGGTCTCCCGCAATGGATTGTCCGGCCCGCCGATAATGTCCGTTCAAGGACATATCATGTCCGTGAGGCAAAAGACCTGACCGCCCGACCAAACACAGAGCCCGGTTGCTCGAACAACTAATGAAAACACCGTGCCAGACCGCTTTCGAAAGCGGACAGGGTGCACGTCCACCCGACGATGGCACCCTGCGCGCGGATCATATCGAGCGTGACACGCTTGAATTCGGGCACGTAGCTTTCCGTCGCCTCTTCGATCAACAGGCAGTCATATCCCCGGTCGTTCGCCTCTCGCAGGGTCGTCTGCACGCAAACTTCCGTCGTCACACCACCGACCACGAGCGTCGTTATCCCATTGTCACCGAGATATCGGTTCAGGTCCGTTTTGTAGAACGCGCCCTTTCCCGGCTTGTCGATGACAATCTCACCCGCCGTGGGAGCGCATTCGGTGACGATCTCGGTGCCCGCTTCTCCCGCGATCAATATTCGTCCCATCGGTCCCTCGTCCCCAATCCGCAGCAACGGTGTCCCGCGCAGCCGTTTTGCGGGCGGACAGTCGCTCAGATCGGGCCGATGGGCCTCGCGCGTGTGGATGACCGGCATCCCGCTTGCCCTGAATGTCGCCAATAGTCGCCCACATGCGGCCACCGCCGGTCGCAACAGGCAGACATCGTTGCCCAGAGCGGCACCGAAGCCTCCGGGGTCGAGAAAATCCCTTTGCATGTCGATCAAAATCAGCGCGGTGCCGTCGATCGGCATCCGAAAGGTGAACGGCCTGGCATCGATTTCAGCGATCATCGAGAGCGTCGCAAAAATCGGCTGCCGAGGCGGTCGCACCGAACACGCCGCCCTGCATGTGGATCATCTCGATTGCCGCCAGCTTGTTGCTTTCCCGGGTCGCGGCGGTGCAATCGGTCAGCATCAGACATTCGAAGCCCCGGTCGTTGGCTTCGCGCATGGTCGTATGCACGCATACATCGGTGGTGATCCCGGTGAGGATCAGGTGGGTGATGCGGTTTGCGTGGAGGATCAGTTCGAGATCGGTGGCGTAGAAGCTGCCTTTACCCGGTTTGTCGATCACGATTTCGCCCGGTATCGGGGCAAGTTCCGGAATGATCTCCCACCCCGGCTCGCCCCGAACCAGCACGCGCCCGCACGGCCCGGGATCGCCGATGCCGGCGCCGATGGCGCGACTGCGCCAGAGCTTGTTCGCCGGGAGATCGGCGAGATCCGGGCGGTGGCCTTCGCGGGTGTGGATGACCATCATGCCGGGGATGGCGCGAACGCGTTCGAGGGTGCGCCGCAGGGGGTCGATCACCGCGCGAGTGAGCGCGATATCATAACCCATGGCGTCCACATAGCCGCCCACGCCACAGAAATCATGCTGCATGTCGATCACGACAAGGGCGGTGTGCCGTGGCTGGGCTGTTCCGTCATAGGGCCACCGGTACGGTTTGGCAGCAACGCTGAAACCATCGGTCGCGCTCATTCTTCATCAAGGATCAGCGTGGAGGTAGTCAGCCGCCGCTGTCCGCCCTTCAACGAGGCGAGCACGCCCATGGCCATCGCCGCAGCCACAAAGGAAACAATGGGAACGGGAAGGTAGCGCACCGCCGCACTGTAGTTCACAATCAGCCCGCAGACCCATCCTGTCCCCAGCGACAGCCAGGGAGCAACGGCCATACCGGAAAGCTCACCGCTGCTGCGCCGCGCCAGATAGCCGCTGTAGGACGCAACGATGACCACCGCCCCAATCGGAGGCACCAGGACCCCGATGATTTCCAGCCAGTCGAGCAGAAACGCCCATACCCCGGTGGCCGCGATGATGACGCCAATGGTTCCGACAATTGCCGTCGTTACCAGATACCGTTGCCGGAACAGCTTCGAAAATCCGAGCGCGCTGTTGTAAAGGCAATGGGTTGCATTCGACCCCTGATTGATGATCGCGACCAGAACGGCAAACACCGCGAATGCCCCCCCTAGACCCACGAGGTATCCTATCGGATTGGCCGACTGAAACGGATCGGCAATCCCGAGCCCATGCATGGCCAGCATCGCCGTGAACCCAACCCCTGCCAGCATCGCGATGCCGAAGCCGAGCGGGAAGGCCGCGAAAACGGAGATCCATGAGGCACGCCGACTGGTTGCCCACCGATTGAAATCCGGCGCGAGAGTTCCGCTATCGGCGAAGGATGCCAGAACACCCGCCAGGATTTCCTGAAATGTCAGTGAATGATCGCCGACCGTAGTATAATGCGCTCCGGCATTACCACGGTCGGCGAGCATGGCGAACGCGATCAAAATAAGTGCGAAGAAAAGAGGGACGGAAAAATTAGAAATGACGTTCATCCCGATGATTCCCCGCGCCGTCACCAGAACGAAGGCAATCCCCAGGATTGTTGCGACCAGATAATAAGGCACGCCAAACGATGTGGCAAAAATCTCTGCCGGCATTGCAGTGTTAATAGTGAACCAGCCTAATACAAGGAACGATAACAACCCGGCCACGAATAAATAACCTACGTCGCCGAAAATCATCTGGGCAATCTGGGAGAAAGATCGACGTTCTCTCCACCCGATTTCACCAAGCAAGCCGACATAGACAAACATAATCAAGCTGCCGATTCCAATTGCTGAAACCGCAGTCAACAGACTTGACTTGCTGGCAAATACCGATCCCGTAATCGTAATGGCTATTATGAATGGAAAACCGGCCCATACCATTCCCAATTTGAATGTACTGAGACCTTCATGCTCCGATATCTGGCCGGCGGTATACTCTTTATGTGACAAGGGAACTTACCTTTGCACTTAACTGCGGGATTTCGGTGATTATCTGTTTACGAGGTGTCCACTAATATTGTGAACGGTCGGCATGATGGTGCTTGTGGGCGCTGCTGCATACTGCTAATTCACCCCTAGGGCGCTGCAGAAATTGCACCACGCCAGCCGGAGGCACAGGATGCGCCATCTTCTTCCGCTTCGTTATATCGAAGTTGTTGCAACCGCAGGTTCCATTCGAAAAGCCGCGGAAAATCTGTCGATAAACTCTACCGCGCTCAACCGCCGCATCCTTGCCATGGAAAAGGATCTGGGGGTGCCGATCTTCGAGCGTCTCCCCGGCGGCGTGAGACTCTCTGCCGCGGGCGAAATTCTGCTCCATCATATCCGCCAGCAGTTGGGCGATATGGAACGGGTGAAGGGAATGATCGCCGACCTTTCCGGAGAAAGGCGCGGGCATGTCGCGATCGCGTGCAGCCAGGCCATGTTGCCCTATTTTCTTCCCGAGCAGATTTCGGTCTATCGCCGCGCACACCCGGGCGTTACGTTCAGCGTCTATGTTCGCGACCGCGAAGCGGCGGAGCAGGCGCTGACCACGCGGGAGGCCGATATCGCCTTGGTATTCGAGCCGGTTCGCATGTCCGATCTCCAATTGCTGTTGGCGGTGCGCCAACGAGTTGAAGCAGTGCTGCACCCGGAGCATCCGCTCGTGAGCGCTGGTATGCTCCGCCTTCGCGACTGCCTGCGGTTTCCCATCGCTCTTCCAATCGCCACATACGGGGTGAGGCACCTGCTCGAGACGGCGACGCGACGGAGTTCACAGAAGCTTCAACCGGTCGTCGAATCGGACAGCTTCGAATTTCTTCGCCATTATGCGGTGGCGGAAAACATCGTTACGTTGCAGATACCGCTGCGATTGCCCTCGGTCGACACCCCCGATCTGGTCCGGCGTTCGATCGATCCGCGCGATGTCCCTGACGGGGTGTTGTACGTGGGACAGTTGAAAGGCCGCACCCTGCCGGTCGCCGCCGCGCGTTTCTGCGACCAGATTCTGTCGGTTTTCTCCGAACGCTACGACTGTTTTTGAAAGGCGTTATCGGTGCCCACGCCCCCGCTCCCCGGCAATCCCCGCGAGCGACCATTATGCGGCAGGGCAGGTGCAGCGACCGTCGCCAGAATCGTCACCGCGACATAACGCCCGGACGGGATCTGAAAACGTCGTGTTCATTCTTCAGCCGGTGGAAACGGGTGGATCGAAATCTGTCCTCGGGCCGTATGGGCTAAGCTGGCAGGTTTGTGTACGGTCGTCCGCTCAACGGGGTCGGCAGAACGGGAGCATGAAGGAGACGTCTCTATCGCACACGGCCGGGCCGGAGAGCCAATCCGCTCTGAAACCGCGGTCGGGCGGGTTGGCCGTGCTGAGGCGTGGGGTGCGGTTGATTTCGGGGCCTCTCTGGGGGGTGGTCTATGGCCTCTACGAGCGCCAGCTTGGGCGACAGGTGCAGGCTTTGCCAATTCCCGGACATATTGGCATCATCCTCGACGGCAACCGCCGTCACGCGCGGGAGAGCGGCCTGCGGGACCCGGAGGCAATCTATCGGCTTGGCGCCGCGAAACTCGACGATATTCTGGCCTGGAGCGTTGAACTCGGCGTGCGAAGGGTCACGCTCTGGGTATTTTCGCCCGACAATCTGCGCCGGCCGGAGACCGAGATCGGCGGCATTTTCGGCGCGGTCGAAGCCAAGATGCGCGCCCTCGCGGCGGACCCGCACATTCACAGCCGGGGTGTGCATATCGCCGCCATGGGCCGGCTTGACCTCCTGCCTCCGGCGTTGGTTGAAGCCATCGACGCTGCCGAAGCCGCGACGAAAGGCAATGACCAGATCACCGTTACGCTGGCCATCGGCTATGGCGGGCGCGAGGAGATCGCCGACGCGGTGCGGGCCCTAGTGGCTCATTGTGCGGAACAGGGATTGTCCACGGCGCAAACGGCCTCCCACATCAGCCCGGAGGCGATCCGGCGGCATCTCTACCTCGCTGACATGCCCGACCCCGACCTGATCATCCGCACCAGCGGCGAGGTCCGGCTCTCAGGCTTCATGCTCTGGCAGAGCGTGCACAGCGAGTTGTATTTCTGTGACGTGAACTGGCCGGTGATGCGCCGGATCGACTATCTGCGCGCCATCCGCGCCTTCCAGCGCCGCGACCGCCGGTTCGGCGTCTGAACCGAAACCATGTCGCTTTCCGGCACATGACCGTTTTCATCTCCGGTATTTTCGACGTCGCCACCGCGCTGGCGCAGTGTTGACGGATATCCATGCGATTGCCGCCCGTCTTGTGGTGCTGATGTCGCTTCTGGCAGTGGCGGCTGGGTTGGTAATCTGGCTGACGCTCCGGGCGGCGCGGCTCCGGGCGGCACGGCTGCAGGGGCTCATGCGACAATGGGCCGCTGCCGGGGATGACGACTGGCGGCGCCGGCTGGTGCGCTCGCTGATCGACCCGGATCGACCGGACGTGCCGGGGCTCGTGGTGCTTGGTCTCGCCCTGATCGGCGGGTTGTGGCTGTTTCTCGGGGTGGTGCAGGATGTTGTGTCCGGCGGCCCGTTGGTGCGTGTTGACCGGGCGGTGTTTCATCTGCTGCAGGCGCTGCGCGTGCCGGAGGTGGATCAGGCCATGGTGGCAGTCACGGAGTTGGGCGATGCCGCGGTGATCATCCCCGTCACCCTGGCAGCCCTGGCCTGGCTGGTCTGGCAGAGGGCCTGGCGCGCGGCATTTTATGCGCTGGCGTCCGTGGGCGGCGCCAGTGCGTTTGCCCTGCTGCTGAAGGTGACCGTGCACCAATCAAGGCCGGGGGCGCTTTATGACGGATGGAACGCCTATTCCTTCCCGAGCAGCCACGCGACCGTGAGCACCGCCCTGTTCGGATCTCTGGTGGTGCTGATCTGCCGTGAGGTCGGCACCCGCGCCCGCGTGGCGGTGACGCTCGCCGCAATCGCCCTGGTTGGCGCCATCGCGTTTTCCCGCCTCTATCTTGGGGCGCACTGGCTATCGGATGTGATAGCCGGTCTGGCATTCGGTACGGTTTGGACTGCCCTGCTTGGGATTGTCTATCTGCGGCACGCCAACACCAACGTCGAGGCCCGTGGGTTGGCAGGGGTGTCCCTTGCCGCACTGCTCGCCGCTGGAAGTCTGCACATCGCCATGGCCCATGCGACCGATATGCGGCGTTACGCGGTAAATCTGCCTGTCGATCATGCTGATACCGACAGGTGGCCATGTGCCGGTGGATCAACGGTTCATTCTGCGGCTTTGGCGGTCCGGGGTGGTGATGTCTGGAACACCAACGGCGCGGCCCGTGTGGATCGGGACGGTCGTCGTCGAGACGAGTGAACATTTGACGCCGCTGGCCACGATTGTCGGTGAGCGTCAGAACGTGAACGCCGCGCTGGGGACCTCAAAAGCCGCCCTGCCGGCGGCACGGCTGGAAAACCGTGGGCCGGCCATGGCCAGCCCGAATTGGAACGGTACGGTCATTCTCGGTCAACCTGGCGGTCAGTTCGCGCGTTGCACCGCCGGATGCCGCCCTGGCCGCTGGGGCAGAACAAGAATGAACAGGATAATGGCCACCGTCAGCACAGTCGAGGCCCCTACGCGGCTCAAGTCCAATCCGCCGAGCGCAAGAGGCTTGTCCAGCAAGTCGCCAACCGTCGCGCCGAGCGGGCGGGTGAAGATGAATGCCGCCCAGAACAGCGCGACGTGAGAGATGCGGGTAAAATAATACCCTGCCGCCGTCAACGCGATGACCGCGCCGAACACCAGCGCGCCACCGCCAAAGCCGAGGCCGTTCGTGTCCGCCATCCAATCGCCGAGCGCCGTACCCAGCGTCTGCGAGAACAGGATGGTGACCCAGTAGAAGGCCTCCGTGCGCGGCGTCGCCACCGTGTTCACTGATACGCTGCCCTCCACCCCGTGCCAGATGGCGAGTGAGGCCCCCAACAGCAGAATCAAAATCGACGTCCCGCCCGCATAGCCGATGCCGAGCGAACGATCGGCGAAGTCGGCCATGGTCGTGCCAACCGTCGTGGTGGCCACAATGGTCAGCCAGTAGAGATAAGGGTTAAAGCGAGTGGCGCGAATTTGCGCGATGACCGCGGCCACGAACACCGCCAGAAAAATCAGCGTACCGACGGCATAGCCCAGATGCATCGACATGGTGACGGCATCGCCACCGGTCTCGCCAAGTGTCGTCGCCAGAATTTTGATGGTCCAGAATCCCAGAGCGATTTCCGGCACTTTGGTCAGGCCCTGTTTCAACGTATCGGTCATTTTCTTGTCCTGTGCATGAAGCGCCCGCCCCATGCGCGATGGAGCGGGCCGGCAACGACGGGATGGACGGGTCAGTCCGCGTTCGGACCTTCGGCGCTGTTCTCCAGCACCGCGCCGGTTACGGCATCAATGCCGACTTCATGCGTGACCGCGCCGTCCTTGATGTCGAAAGAGTAGCGCAATCCGCTGCCGCCGGACTCCTTCTCAAGTTCCTGATCGGCCACCGTGCCGGGCTGGGCCTTGAGGGCGGTTGCCTTCGCGGCATCGAGGCTGATTTTGGCACCGCCAGCCAGGTCCTGGCCGGTATAGGCGAGGGCAGGAGCGACGAACGCCGCCAGTATCGCCATCGCGCCAAGGGCGCGGACGGGATTTGAAAGTTTCATGTTCATTCTCCAGATAAGGTTCCAACCAGAGCGCTGGGCTTCGCGCCGGACGCTTGAGGTCTGTTGTGCCGGAGCAGACTTAGGAGAAACTTAGGTCGGGCAATCCGGCATGGTTACCCGGGCCAGGACCCCGCTTGCGCCATCGGTGCGGTTCCTCACCTCAAGGCCGAAACCGTGGCGTTCGGCGATGCGGCGGGCAATAGCGAGGCCCAGCCCCGAACCCTCCGCTGCCTGCGGCGCGGCGCGGTAGAATCGCTCGAAAACATGCGCCTCGGCTTCCGGGGGCAGGCCGGGACCGGCATCGAGTATCTCGGCTGAAAATCCTGCCTCCGTATGCCGGAGCGTGACATCCACCTTGCCGCCCGCCGCGCTGTAGGTGAGCGCGTTCTCGATCAGATTGGCGAATAATGTACGGATTTCCTCCTCGTCTCCCCAGATCATCGCACGCGGGGCGATCGCAGCACCGAGATCGATACCCTTGTGGCAGGCGAGCGGGGAGTGATCCGCAACGCAATCGAGCAGCAATGCGGCGGTATCGAACTTGGCGCGGCGCGGTGGAGCTGGTTCATCGAGCCTGGCCAGGCGCAGAAGCTGGTTAACCAGTGCCCCCGCCCGCCGCGCCCCCGCTGCCAACGCGTCAAAACGTGGGCGCTGGCTTGTGGCCATCGCATCGGCGGCGAGATTGCCGATTTCGATCTGCATGGCGGCGATCGGCGTGCGCAGCGTGTGCGCGGCATCGGCCAGGAACTGTTTCTGTGCGGCCAGCGCGGCGTTCAGTCGCAGGATCAGTCCGTTCATCCCTTCCACCAGCGGCCTCAGCTCGGCGGGCAAATCCGCGAGCGGCAGCGGGTCCTTGGCCAGGGCGCCGCGCGTTGCGAGGTCGTGGGCAAGGCCATCGAGCCGCCGCAACGTGCGATGCAGCGCCAACCCGACGACCAGCCAGGAAAGCGGGATCAGGAGCAGCACAGGCAGCGCCGCGCCCATTGCCGCGTTGCCGGCGATCTCGTCGCGCACTTTCATGCGTTGCGCCACCTGCACGGCTCCGGTTTTGCCGTACAGCGTGTAGACGCGCCATGTCTCGCCGCCTCCTTGCGCATCGGCAAAGCCGGATCTGGGCTGGAGTGGAATATCCGCACCGGGGAGCGATCGATGCACCAGATGCCCCGCCACATCCCAGATGGTGACGGCAAAACTGTCTTCCGGGTCCTGGTCGGGGGCGGTGGGCGCGTTGTCGACGGCGAGTCCCGGCCCGGCGTTCAGTGCGATCTGGCGGAGCTGACCGTCGAGAAATCCCGCCATCTCGCTCTCATTGTACCGATATGCCGCGCCAGCAGTGATAACGCCTGCAACCGCCAGCAGGGCGGTAATCCAGACCAGGGCGGTGCGGCGCAGCGACCGTGCGCGGGTCATTTCGGCACCATCCACCCTGCGCCACGGACGTTGAGAATGACGCCCTTGCCGAATTTACGCCGGATGGAGTGGATCAGCACTTCCATGGCGTTGCTCTCCACCTCCTCGCCCCAGCCGTAAATCCGCTCCTCGATCTGTGCGCGCGACAATATATGGCCCGGCCGTTCCATCAGCGCCTGCATGAGCGCATATTCTCTCGCGGGTAGTGTTTCGGTCCGCCCGCCATGAGAAAGTTCATGTGTCCCGGAATCGAGCGCCACCTCGCTTGTCGTCAGCATGGGCGTGGCCCGCCCCGCGCGGCGGCGCAACAAAGCGCGCATTCGGGCCAGGAGTTCGGACACCTCGAACGGCTTCACCAGGTAGTCATCGGCGCCCAGATCCAGCCCCGCCACCCGGCTTTCGACCGCATCGCGCGCGGTGAGGATGAGCACCGGCGTTTCCACACCGTGGCGCCGGGTGGCTCTCAGCACCGCCATACCGTCCATCGCGGGCAGCCCCAGATCGAGCAGCGCGATCGCATATCCCGTATCACGCAGCGCCTCCTGAGCCGCCAAACCATCGCGGACCCAGTCCACGGCCATGCCGGCCGCCTTTAGTGCTGCTACCAGCCCGTCGCCAATCAGAACGTCATCCTCGATAAGCAACACACGCATGGCCGGAGCATTGCGGCAATGGTCGACGCCGGGCAAGGGCGGTCCGCCACCGGTTCATTGAGCAACGACGTGACCACCCGCGGCATCGTCCCGCTTCCCGCCGCAGCCGTGCGGAGTGCAACGCGCGCTGTAAGCGCATCGACAGAACGTTGGTCAACCTGACGGGATCTGCTCGGCATGCAGCGCCGCAGACGAGCATCGATACCGGCGGCAGCGGTTCGGGCAGCGCCTGCGGGAATTCGAAAGATCTTCCGCCCTCACCCCGGATCAGGAACCCCAGCTTCAGGCGGGTCAGGGAGGCCCATCCACTGCGGATGATGGTGCTCCACCCACTTCAGGATGCGACCGGTCATATTCCGCAGGAATTGCAGATCATCCGAAAGGAGGACGAGACCGAGCGGCAGCATCCAGAGGCCGAGAATGGGGAGGATGCTGAGCACACCGCCCAGAATGAGCAGCAGTCCAGCAGGAATTCGCGCCCAACGCCTGGAAGGCTGCCGCAACCAGCGCACGGCTTTTCGGATGCGGGGCGGCGGGCGTTTGACCAACAGTGCGGCGGAGCCGGCAGCCGGGCCTCGCCCCGGCCTGACGATCGGGCTTGGCTTTGCTCTCGGGGTTCTGGTCAGCGTGACGTCGGTTGGCTCAGGGGCTCTCGGGACCGTGGCGCTCATGCTGCTCTACCCGCGAATGGCCACCTCCAGGATCGTCGGGTCGGATCTCGCGAACGCGGTGCCGCTCACCGTGCTGGCCGGGATGGGCCATTGGGCGCTTGGCACCATCTCGTTCAACTTGCTGTTGCCGCTGTTACTCGGCTCGATTCCAGGGATCATTCTTGGCAGTGTTACAGCCCGATATTTGCCCGATGCGTTGCTACGGATCGGGCTCGCAGCGGTACT
This sequence comes from Acidiphilium sp., assembly GCA_028688765.1. Lineage (GTDB taxonomy): Bacteria > Pseudomonadota > Alphaproteobacteria > Acetobacterales > Acetobacteraceae > Acidiphilium > Acidiphilium acidophilum. The sequence goes on from JAQTXO010000006.1 coordinate 15,086, forward strand.
TGCAGTCTCCGGGTACCTGATTTTGATCGGATAACCGGAGCCGTGCCGCGTCACAATCAGCATGAGACTTGTATAATGCCAACGCTCCGGTTAATTTTAATGCGCCGGGCTGCATTCGGGGCACTCTGGCGAACGCGCTTGGCTGAGGCCTTACCGCTAATCCCCTTCGTCCCAATAAATGTAAATCAGGAACTGAGAATGAATATCGACAAATCAGTCTTCGCGTTAGCCGGCTTCATGGTGCTGCTCAGTGTGGCATTGACTTTAGCTTTTTCCCAGTGGTGGCTGCTCCTGACCGGATTTGTGGGCCTGAACCTGCTTCAGACCGGGTTCACGGGCCTTTGTCCCGCTGCGATGATCTTCAAACGCCTGGGCGTCAAACCGGGTTGCGCCATCAACTAAACTCGACTTTCCGCATTTCATGCAGCGAGCGATAGAGTTTGCACGCGTATTTTTAGCAAGCGTGTTGGCATTATGACGGCATCGGTCATTGTCCGGGACATCGAAAAATCCGGCGGTGACAGGACGCGGAGGATGGCGGCGATTGCGTCGGTGAAGGTTGGCTCATTTTTGTTGTACCACGAGGCGACATGGGGTCGGAGGAGTTGGTGGCCCGACGCCGCCGATGCGCGGGCATTCCAATGGCTTCGCCACTGGAACCTTTGCCAGATTCAGCCCGCGCCGATGAAATCCGGCGTTGCCGCCGGCGTGGTTCCGGGATAGCGGCTTGCCAGCAGGCCACGGCAGAGCGCGCCGTTGAACTCCGCGTTGAGGCCGATCCGCCGGATATGCCGCAGATAGATGCCGAGGGTTTCAGGCATCAGCCGCTCACCGTCGCGGGTGACGAAGGCGAATGGTGACACCCCCTGTCCGACCGTCATGACGTCCTGCGGCCAGTGGCGGCGTTCGAGGTACCGGGTGCGCAGTACGGTTCCCTCGGCATCGAGCTTCAGTGCCTCCAGGGCGGTGAGGCTGATTGCCGCGATCGTTTCCGGGGGGTGGCCAGCGGCCAGCAGGTGGCGCAGCAGCATCTCCTGTCGGCGTTCGAAGGATTTCAGCGCGAAATTGCGCCTGATCGCCGAAAGATCCTGACCGTCCCGGGCGGGAAATACCTCGGTGAAATCCTTGCCCTGCGCGATGCCCTCGTTGATCGCCTCGACATACATGTGGTCGTCGAGGTGGATGACGGCGCGCCGGACCCAGGACAGGCCGAGCACCGCCTCGCGCATGTCCGAGGCCATCAGGTACGAGAAATTGGCGGCGCACCAATAGGTCGGCAGGCGGAACGCGACATCGACTTCATCCGGCGCGGTCACGGTGATCGCGGTGATGAAGCCGAGATCGACCACGCTTTCGTCGAGTTCGGGGTCGGTCACCCGGTCGAGGGCGGCGCGCACCTCCGCGATGCGCGCCTCATTCCCCGTTGCCTCATTCCCCGTTGCCTCGTTCCCTGCCGCTTCGTGCCCCTCTGCATCGTGGCGCGCGTTCATGCGGCGGCCATCTCGATCCGTGAGAGCTTGGCGCGCTGGCTCGCGATATCGACATCGTAGAGCCGGGCCGCGTTCTCGCCGAGAATCTTGCGCTTGGCCGTCATGGTGAGTTCCTTGCCGGTCTCTTTCATCACCTCCTCGGGCAGTTCGAAATTCATGAACCGCTCGACCAGCCATTGCGGCGTCCAGATACCGTAATCCGAGCCGAACAGGATGCGATCCTCACCGAGCCAGAACAGAAGTTCGGAGATCACTTTTGCAAAATAGCCCGGCCGCGAATGGATGAAGGGCAGCACCACCGCAAGGCCGCCATAGACATTGGCCTCCTGCACCGCGATCCAGCAGAAATCATCGAGGCGCGGCAGTCCGCAATGCTCGACGATGAAATTCAGGTTCGGGAAATCGGTGGCGCAGTGATCGATGTCGGCCACGTCGAACGCATCGCGGTCGAGCGGAATGATCGTCGGGCCCTTGTGGACATGGATGTTCTTGATACCGAGTTTCTCGCATTTTTCGAAGTATTTGTAGGCAGCAGGGTCGGAGAGTTTGTAACCCCGGCTGTCGCCCTTCCACTCGGCGGTGTAGAGTTTCACGCCCTTGAGCTTGTAGGTTTCGGCCTGCGCCTCAAGCGCTTCGAGCCCGCCTTCGCCGTCACGCGGGTCGAACGCACCGTTCAGGATGAACCGGTCGGGGTAGCGCTTCTTGAGGATCGCATTCTGTTCGAGCGTGTTGAACCCGGTCTTGTAGAAATCCTTGAGATAGGTCGGCTGGAAGATCGCCATATCGTCCGGTCCGTCGATGAACAGATCCTTGACCATCTGTTCCGCGCCGTATTTCGCGAATTTCTCCGGGGTCCAGAGTTGTTCGGGCGGCGAGAGCGAGGCGTAGTAGCCGTAGAAGCAGTCGATGAACTGCTTGCCGTGGATATTGCGGATGTTCTCGGGGCTGGCATCCCACAGATGCACGTGACCGTCGATGATGAAAAGTTCCGAACCGTCTTTTGCTTTGTACATTGTAACTCCGTTCCTCCGTTGATGTTCAGCGTATCAGGGGATCAGCACGGCGCGCCCGCGCACCTTGCCGTGGTGAAGGTCGTGCAGGGCGGTATTAGCGTCCTCCAGCCGGTATTCCCGGGTCGCCAGGGTCACCTTGCCCTGATCGGCCAGCGCCATGAGCTCGATCAGCTCGGCGTAGGTGCCGACCAGATTGCCGACGATGGTCTTTTCCGAGGTGATCATGTCGATGGTCGGGATATCGATTTTCCCGCCATAGCCGACGATGTAATAGAAACCGGCGTTGCGGGTCATGGCGAGCCCCTTGGCCACGGCATCGCCCTCGCCGACAAAATCGATCACGGCCTCGGCACCTTTGCCATGAGTGATCCGCAAGACCACATCGACTTCCGACCCATCGGCCTTGACCGCGAAATCGGCACCGCATTCCTCGGCGAGCTTCAGGGCCATCTCGGCGCGATCGACGATGATGATCTGCGCGGCGCACAGGGCGCGCAGCACCTGGATGCCGATATGCCCGAGCCCGCCCGCGCCGATCACCACCGCGAACTCGCCGGGCAGCAGATGGCGCGAGGCCTTCTTCGCGGCGCGATAAGCCGTCAGCCCGGCATCGGTGTGCGGGGCGACATCCTTGGGTGCGAGATCGCCCGGCAGCTTGATGATCGAGCGTGCGCCGGTTCGCAGATATTGCGCGTAGCCGCCATTGACGTTGATGCCCGGAAACTCGCTCTCCTCGGCGTGCATGTCATCGCCGCGCCGGCAGGCGAGGCAATGGCCCGACGTGATCAGCGGGTGGCAGATCACCGCATCGCCTGGCTTGAGATGGGTGACGCCGGGCCCTACCTCCTCGATCCAGCCGGCATTTTCATGGCCGAGGATGTGCGGCAGCGCGAGATCGACTTTCGAGCGCCAGATCCCCTCGATGACGTGAAGATCGGTGCGGCAGACCCCCGCCCCGCCGATCCGCACGATCACGTCGTTGGCCCCTTTGATCTCCGGGTCCGCGACGTCCTCATACGTCACGTAGACGGGATTGTTCAGCGATTCGTCGTAGGCGTGTAGGACAGCCGCTTTCATATTGGTTTCCCCGCTTCCTTGATCGGCACGTCGCGTGCCCGCTGCGGAGGCTTGCATGGTTCGTGCCAAATGCGGCTGCGGCGCTGCGTGGCAGTTGCGCGCGCGTCTTCCGGGCGTCGGCGTTCAATAGTGCAACAGCCTCGGGGACATTTGCGCCGTTGCTGAACAGCACGGGGTCAGTGATCCGCGAGACCGCGATAGACCGTGTTGCGCGACACCCCGAGATTGCGGGCGGTGGCGCTGATATTGCCGCCGTTATCGCGGTAGGCCGCCCGGATTTGCGCCTTGACCACATCCCTCAGATCATGCGGCGCGGCGGATGGTTCGGGCGAAGCCGTCGCGCCGAGCGCAGCCTCGATCGTGCCGATGTCGATGGCGGCATCGGCCGCAACGAGGGCCAACCGCAGCAGGATGTTCTTCAACTCGCGGATATTGCCCCTCCATGCGCGCCCGCGCAGGTCCGCGAGGGCGGCATCGGTGATAGATGTGCCGGGCGCGAAGCGGGCGAGCAGATGGCGGGCGATCAGTACGAAATCGCCGCGTTCGTCGAGCGGCGGCAGGAGGATTTCGGCGGCGTTCAACCGGTAGAGCAGATCGGCCCGGAACCCGCCCTCGCTCACCGCGCGCGCAAGATCGGCGTTGGTCGCGGCGATCATCAGCACATCGACGGTGCGGCTTCTGCCACTGCCGATCGGCCGGATCGTCCAGTCGTCGAGCAGGCGGAGCAGCACGGCCTGGAGCGGGCGTTTCATGTCGCCGATCTCGTCGAGGAACAGGGTGCCGCCATCGGCCTCGGCGACCAGCCCGGCCGCGCCGCCGCGCCGTGCCCCGGTGAACGCGCCATCGGCGTAGCCGAACAACTCGGCCTCGATCAGGGTTTCGGCGAGGGCCGCGCAGTTCACCGGCACGAAGGCCCCGCGCCGGCCACTTGCGTCATGGGCGTGGCGGGCCAGCAACTCCTTGCCCGTGCCGGTCGCCCCCCGGATGAGGATCGGCAGGCCGCGCCGCGCCGCGGTGACCGCGAGCCCTACCCCACGGGCGACCCGCTCATCCTCCGCCACGAACCCCGGCGCCACGAACCCCGGCGGGCCGGATGGCGGCGATATGGCTCGCGCGTTCAAGACGCGCGGTTCGGCGCGCGCCGGGCTTTCGGCAACTGCGAAATACACGCTGCCGACCCCGTCTTCCATGGTGACGACCGCCCCCTTGGCAGCGGCGTCGCGCACCACGCCGAACCCGGTGCGGAAAATCTCCTCGAACTGGCGGCCCATGACCACGGGTAGCCCGGCAAGCAGGAACCGCGCCTGCCGGTTGGCCGCGATCACCCGGCCGGAGTCCGAAATCACCATGATGCCGGCGCTCAGCGTGGCGAGGTATTCGCGCCGGCTGTGGAACGAGACGATGACATGACGCGCATGGGTTTCGCGCAGCAGCAGATTTTCGATCTGGGTTGCGGCCATGCCCACCAGGGCACGGGTGTGGCTCTGGCGCGAACGGCAGTCCGACGAGGCATCGAGCACGCAGGCGAGGTTGCCATCGGGGCCGAACACCGGCGCTGCGACACAGGTGATTCCCTCGTGCCGGCGAAAGAAATGCTCGCCGGCATGAATGCTCTGCGGCCGACCGGTCGCGATCGTGGTCCCCAGCGCATTGGTGCCGCAATGGCGTTCGTCCCACACCGTGCCGGGTTCGATCGCGGCGGCGCTCGCCTCGTGGGCGAAGCTGGGATCGGCGATCGCATCGAGCAGCAGCCCATCGGGCGCCGCGAGGGCGACCATGAAATTACTGCCGGCGATCTGGTGATACAGCGCCTGCATTTCCGCGATGGCGAGGCGATGGACCATCGCGCGTTGCTCGCGAGCCTCGCGCAGCCGGGCGGCGCCGACATTTTCGATCCGCGGCGACTTCACCGGGTCGAGCCCGGCCTCCAGACAGCGTCGCCAGGACGAGTGGATGTCGTCGGAGAGCAGGTCCGCGACGACGAGGCCGTTGGATTCGAGCGCGACCCGTGCCTGGACGATACGCTGGTCGTCGAGCATCATGGATATCCCCTCCTTCGAGCACCATTCTGGAGCACGGCACTCTGGCGGGCCGTTTCGGTGATCGGGTGCCGGTTTCAGCCTGATTAGAACGGCACGCCCGGAATTCATAGAAAATTCGGCGGCGGCTCCGTGAATTGTTCATAATCGGATCGATCAAGTTCAGTTGTTGTTGCCATCGCCAACAGTCGGGCATCATGCTGCATTGCAAAATCGACAATATTGGGCCGCGTATCCCGGCATGCCGGGCTGGCATGGCGCTTGCTTACTGGTTGAGCATGGATATTGCCGCCGCACGCACCGCACCGCCATTACACGATCTGCTCGGGGTCAGCTTCGTATTCAACGCAGCGATCAACGCCCTGGCCTGGGATGGCGACCTTGCATGTTTCGGGCTGGCGGATGGCGCTGTCGTGATGATGGCAGCGCACTGGCCGGGGGCGCCGCATCTGGCTCCCCGGCCTGGCGGGGGCCTCGCGATCGTGCCGAGTGCGGCACCGCCGCCACCGCCCATGATCACCGGGGCGCATCGGGGGCCGGTACTGGCATTGGCGCCCGATCCGGTGGGCGGCGTGGTTTCGGGCGGCGCGGACGGAAAATGCCTGCGGCTGGCGGGGGGCGAGATCACCCTGCTCGCCGAGCGGGTTCGACGGCGGATCGGGGTGGTGGCTGCGGGACGTGGCGGGCGGCGGGCTTTTGCCGCGGGCCGGCAGGTCGACCGGGTCGGACCTGATCGGAAGCGCCTCGCTATGCCCGGTCCCGTCACCGCGCTGGCGTTCGATCCCTCGGGCCTGCATCTGGCGGGCGGCTATGAGGGTGGGGTCTCGCTCGAGGCCTGTGCCATTCGCGTGGCCCCGCGCCACGAGTTGTCCGGTGCCTGCCGCCTCCTGTGCTGGAGCCATGACGGCAGCATGGTTGCCGCCGCTGCGGGGCCGGTCGTCGCGGTGCGCCGCCGCACCGAGGAGGTCTGGATCATGCTGAAGGG
>JAQTXO010000262.1 GCA_028688765.1 Acidiphilium sp.
AGCAGTTCTTCGCATACCGCCTTCTTGCCGCCACAACAGCATCCCCATATGCGGTCTGCGGCGTTCCGCCGCATTTCAAGGGAGACATTCCATGCGCCTATCCTCCGCCAGCCTTCTGCCACTGACCGCCGCCGCCGTGATCGCGTTCAGCGGTGTCGCGATGGCCAAGGTCGTTCACCTCCATGCCACACTCGCACCGGGCGCCGGCGTCACCGGTTCGATGGGCAAGGGCATGATGACCGGTCGCTACAACACCAAGACCCATATGCTCTACTGGCATGTGACCTACAGCCACCTGACGAGCAAGGTGACGATGGCGCATTTCCACGGCCCTGCCAAGCCCGGCGAAAATGCTCCGGTTCTGGTGCCGATCAGTGGTCCGCATGCGAGCCCGATCAACGGCCACGCCAAGATCACGACCGGTCAGGCCAAGATCATTCTCGATGGCATGTCCTATGTGAACGTGCACACCGTGAAGTTCCCGGCTGGCGAAATCCGCGGCCAGGTCGAAACCGGCAAATGACCCGCGTGATCATCAACAGAAGATAACGAAAAACGCCCAATCCGATGAGGATTGGGCGTTTACTTTAGTCCGGATCGGTCAGCGACCGATCAGAGCCGAACTCCGTTCAGGATTTCGGGCTCCACAGGGTGCACCAGCCGGTCGGGTCGATCGGGCCGGACACGGCCTTGCACTTGCCTTTGGCCTTCGGCGTCGGGCCCGGGATCCACAGGGCGCAGCCGTCGCACTGATGGCCGTCCTTCGGCGTCGCCTGATACTGAACGGCGGACGGCGCCATGCCGGCGGCCTTAGCCTGCTGGGTGGTCACAACGCCGGCTGCGGCGATCGCGGCGGAGATGCCGGCGGCCTTTTTCAGAAGGGCGCGGCGACCGTCAAATTTCGGATTCTCAGACATGGTTCGAACTCCTGTTTATGGTGGTGGCTGGCATACGACACCATTTTAGACCGGGAATCACATTCGGCAAGTGTAAACTGACAAATTACCTGACTTGAGAATGATTCTCATGAAATCAGGACCATACCGGTCTACTATCTATAGTTAACAATGTCGTCAATCTAGTGTCGATCCGTCCTGAAACCATCATGCTGCCATGATTTTGACTTGATCATGGAATCAGGACCGTACTTCCCGTGGTCCGGCGCGCTTCGAGCGCTTCCTGCGCCGCTGCGGCCTCGGCGAGCGGAAATGTCTGGTTGACCCTGATTTTCACCACGCCCTGTGCCACCACATCGAACAGCTCACCAGCCACCGCCACCAGATCATCCCGCCGCGCGGTGTAGGTCGCCAGGGTGGGGCGGGTCAGGAACAGGCTGCCTTTCGCCGCCAGTGTGCCGAGATCGACCGGCGGCACCGGCCCGGAGGCATTGCCGTAGCTGATCATGAGCCCGAGCGGTGCCAGACAATCGAGGCTCGCCGAAAACGTATCCTTGCCGACCGAATCATACACCACCGGCACCATGGCACCCTCGGTCAGCCGCTTGACCTCGGCGGACAGCCCGCCATGCCCGATGACCACGTGATCCGCGCCGTGCGCCCGCGCGATCTCGGCCTTCGCCTCGGTCGAGACCACGCCGATCACCCGGGCACCGAGATGTTTCGCCCACTGGCACAGGATCAGCCCCACCCCGCCGGCGGCGGCATGAACCAGAATGGTTTCGCCGGCTTTAACCCGGTAGGTCCGCCGCAGCAGGTATTGCGCGGTCATGCCCTGCAGCATCATGGCGGCCCCGGTCGCGAAATCGATCGCATCGGGCAGTTTGACCAGCCGGTCCGCCGCGATCACCCGTTCGGTGGCGTAAGCCCCGATCGGCCCGCCCGCGTAAGCAACCCGGTCGCCGATCGCGACTTCGGTGACGCCCGCGCCGATCGCCCGCACCACTCCCGCGCCCTCAAGCCCGAGCGTCGCCGGGAGATGGGGGATTTTGTAGAGCCCGATCCGGAAATAAATATCGATATAATTGAGCCCGACCGCCTCATGATGGATCAGCGCCTCGCCCGGTCCCGGTTCCGGCATGGGCACATCGTCCCACCGCAGAACCTCGGGTCCTCCATGGGCGTGGATCCGGATCGCTTTGGTGCTCATTGGCAATGTCTCATGTGAAGTCTCCGTGTAAGGTGCTGCGTCCGACAATGGAAATGCACGATGACGGCGGGCGCCGCACCAGGACAGATCGGCCGGTCAGGAGCGATCCAGGATCACGCAACTGAGATCGGACGGGTCGGGGTTCAAGGCTAGCCGGTGACAAGGTTATGTCAAGCAGCGGGGCCAGGGAGCGAAGCCGGGCAGCGAAGCAAGGCAGCGGGATCGGGCGCGGGAGGTCAGGCACCGGCGCGCGGTGCCGTCGTCGCCGCGGCAGCGCGCCGGTCGTGCCATGATTCCATCATTTTGAGGACAGCGGCTGCGGTTTCCTCGATCGACCGCCGGGTAACGTTCACCGTGGGCCAGCCGCGCGCCGCACAAAGCCGCCGCGCCCAGAGCAGTTCGGCCTCGACGGTCTCCTCGTCGATATAATTCTCGCGGTCACGCTGGAACGCCGCCTCGGCGGTCTCGACCGTGCCAAGCAGGCGGAGGCGGTGACGGCGGATTTCGATCAGCGGGGCGGCATCGATGAACAGCCCGACCACGGGGCAGCGCGGATTGTCGAGCACTTCCGGCACGGCGAGGCTCGGCACGAGGGGGATATTGGCGGCCTTGATCCCGCGATTCGCGAGGTAGAACGAGGTCGGGGTCTTCGAGGACCGCGAGACCCCGACCAGAATCACATCGGCTTCCGCGAGGCCGCGCATGGCCTGACCATCGTCGTGCGAGAGCACGTAGTGCATCGCATCGATCCGGCGGAAGTAATCGGCATCGAGCACGTATTGCCGCCCCGGCGTGGCGCGGACCGGGGTGCCGAGTTCATCGGCCAGCAGCTTGAACACCGGGTCGAGCATATGGAGCAGGCGCAGGCCGAGGCGCTCGCAGGCCTGGGCGAGTTCGGCCCGCAGCGCTTCATCGACGAGGCTGGACAGGACCGGGCCGCGTTCCGCCTCGATCCCTTCGAGAACGCGATGGAGTTGCAGCCGCGAGCGGATCAGGCTCCAGCGATGCAGGTGGATATTCGCGCCTTCGAACTGGGCGGTGACCGCGCGGGCGACAGCGTTAAGCGTATCGCCGGTGGCATCCGAGACGAGGTGGAGATTGAGGCGTTTGCCGTCCATGAACGATCTCATAGCGTGGATAACTCGGGCCGTCACAGGGCCTGCAGTGGACAAGTCGGATAAGACGGAAAACCCGACTCCCTGTGGATTGTTGCACCGGGGTGTTTATGCGAATGTGGAAAAAGTCAGGGTTTGACGTAGAATCAGGGCTTTGAAAGCGGAGTCTGGCTGTGGATAAGTTTGTGAATTGTTTGCCCGGACCGGGGATCCCCGTAATCAACAGGGTCAGTCTCCACAACCAATCTTTTCTCTAAAACAAATTAAAGCTAGTCAGGACGATATGACGGGTAAAATGATCGATCAGCCGATATTGCGGGTCCTCCAGGGTGAAGCGGTCTGGCCGCCGCCGGTGTGGCTCATGCGTCAGGCCGGGCGGTATCTGCCGGAGTATCGCAAGCTCAGGGTCACGGCGGGTAATTTCATTGCGCTGTGCACGACTCCGGCAATGGCGACCGAGGCGACCCTGCAGCCGGTCCGCCGCTTCGGCATGGATGCCGCGATCCTGTTCAGCGACATTCTTATCCCGCCCTGGGCGCTCGGCCAGAAACTGCGCTATGCCGAGGGTGAAGGCCCTTTGATGGAACGGATCGAGACCATCGCGGATCTTGACAAGCTCAACCTCGCGCGCCTGAAGCCCGGCACTGAATCGGTGATGGAAACGGTCTCGCGAGTGCGGGCGGAATTGCCCGACGTCACGACGCTGATCGGCTTTGCCGGCAGCCCGTTCACGGTTGCGTGCTATATGCTCGATGGCAAAGGCGGCAAGTTCGATCGCACCCTCGGACTGGTCTACAGCGATCCCGCGCTGGTCGCCGCCGTGATCGAGACCATGACGACAGCGACGACCGATTATCTGTCATGGCAGATCGAGGCCGGTGCCGATTGCGTCATGCTGTTCGATTCCTGGGCGGGATTGCTGCCGCCCGACCTGTTCCGCGCCCATGTGATCCGCCCGACCATCCGGATCGTCGATGCGATCAAGCACCGGCATCCGGGGGTTCATGTCATCGGGTTTCCGCGCCTCGCCGGGCTGATGGCGCTGCCCTATATCGCCGAGACCGGGATTTCCGCCTTTGGCATGGATGTCGCGACCGATGCGGCGGCCTTGGCCCGGCTGATGCCGCGAAAAATCGCCTTGCAGGGCAATCTCGATCCGTTGCTGCTGCGGGCGGGGGGATTGTCGCTCGATTATGCGGTCGAGCGGATCGCCAACGAACTCGCGGGGAGTCCGCATATTTTCAACCTCGGCCACGGGATCGTGCCGGAAACCCCGCCTGAACATGTCGGGATGTTGATCGAGCGGTTGCGGGCGCTCGAACCGGTTCCGCCATCGCGGGCGCTTGAGGATTCGCGGATCGCTGCCAATTCAGGGTCATGAACGACACCGAACCCGTCCTGCCCGTCCGTACCGCGATCGTTCTGTTCAATCTCGGCGGGCCGGACGGGGCTGACAGTATCAAGCCGTTCCGGGTCAATCTGTTTTCCGACCCGGCGATCATTCGCGCGCCGATTTTCATCCGGTTCTGGCTGGCGCGGGTGATAGCGGCCTCGGCGCAGAAAAAGGCCGAGGAAGGTTATGCGCTGATGGGCGGCAAATCGCCCCTGCTCGAACTCACGCGCAATCAGGCCGAGGCGCTCGAAGCCAGCCTGCCGGGTTCGAAATGCTTCATCGCGATGCGCTACTGGCACCCGTTCGCCACCGAGATTGCGCGGGAGGTCAAGGCCTGGGCACCGGAGCGCATT
>JAQTXO010000263.1 GCA_028688765.1 Acidiphilium sp.
GTCCATATGGTGGTCGGCGTTGGAGACCAGCAGCGCCAACTGGTTCGCAACGTTTTTGATATCATGGGCAACGAAGGCGAACCGCTGGCCGGCGGCGGCAAAGCGGCGGGCTTCGGCCAGAGCTTCCGCAGCGCGCCGCTCGGCGAGCATCAACGAGATTTCCCGTGCCACGACGCGGAGCAGCGCGATCGACTCGTCGCCAAGTCCATCCCCGGCGCGCGGCTTTGCCAGCAGCACCACGCCGATCGGCTGCGCCGAACGGGGATCGGGCAGGGCGATCGCGAGCCAGGTGTCCGGGCTGGTGACGATGATCGGCGGGCCGGACCCGAGCCGATGATGAAAGCTCTCGGAGAGCCTCGCGATGAGCGGATGAGATTCGTCGAGCGAGCCGGCGGGGGCCCTCATGTTCCATTCACCGGCAACTTCGAACGCCGGCAGGTTCGACATGTCGTTGCGTAACAACAAAGCGCCGGCCGGGCTGTCCACCGTGTCGGCGAGAACCCGGATCACCCGTTGCGGCAGGCCGCCCTGCTCGATGGCGGCAAGCGTCTCGATACACCGCAGCCATTCCTGCCGGTAATCATAGCGCTGTGCAAAAAAATTATCGGTCACCAGGCGTCGCAACCGCGAGCGCGCGGAGCCGGAACTCGCGAGAATTGCCACCACGATCAGGCCGATGAAGACCATGGTGATCTCGATCACCGTGCCCCAGTCCCGGCCATATCGATAGGTGCTGTAACGACCGAGCACGCTGCCCGCGAGGCCGAGGCCAACCAGGAACGACCCGCCCAGAATCAGGCTCGATGTATAGAAAGCCGCGCCATGCGACATGCTGACCCGGTTGCGCCAGCGCCGCATCCGGCTTTCCGATACGATGAAGAGCGGCATGACCAGGATATAGACGACCGCCTGCGCCTGCAGCAGGCTGATCGACAAACGATGATGAACGATCGCCTCGCCATAGAGGACGAAGGTAAAGACCGCCATGACCGCTATCGCGATCAGGGGCAGGTTCAGATGCCATCTGATATCGTCATCGGCATTGCGATAGACGTTTTCGATCAGGATCAGGATGATCAGGGCAAAGAACAGACGCGCCTCGACCACGATCCCCTCTTCGCTCGCGGCGGCAACGAGAGCGACGAGGGCCGCGATCATCGCCACCGCCAGACAACAGACGATCGCAACCGTCGTGGCGCGACGGAGCCTGACATTCGATTCGGGAGTGAACCGCCGCGACAGGGCTCCGATCACCCCGAGCCAGCCCGCTGTCTGAAGAAACCACGCAGCGTCCTGCAACACGGGATAGATCAGAAAGCTGAGTGCCCAAACCGCAGTGAGGAATGCCGCGAGTGCGATAGCCGGCGTACGCCGCAGTCCGATCAGCCCGATTGCGAGGAGGCCGTAGGCAATCGAGGTCAACGAATAGGTCAAAGCAAGGATCGTCATGATCGTGACTACCCGCGTGCTGGAAAAATCAGCGAGCACCCTCCCGTAATATGATGACACGAATGGTCGCAAGGCAAATTCTGATATCCATCATTAGGCTGCGATGCTTAATATAATATAAATCGTACGAAAGTTTTTTCCGCGCATCCTCGACCGACGCGCCGTAAGGGTAGTTGACCTGCGCCCATCCGGTAATTCCCGGCTTGGCGACGCTGCGATCCCGGTAGTGTGGAATCCGGGCGGCCAGGTCATCCACAAAATGAGGGCGCTCCGGCCGCGGCCCGATCACGCTCATGTCGCCGCGCAGGACATTCAACAATTGAGGGAGTTCATCGATGCGCAAAAGGCGGAGTACGGCGCCCACGCGGGTAACCCGGGAGTCCTGCTTGGACGCCCAGACCGGCGCGCCGCCGGCTTCGGCATCGACGATCATACTGCGGAATTTGACGATTTCGAACGGGACGTTGAACCGCCCCACCCGCGTCTGCCGGTAGAGGATCGGTCCGGGACTGTCGAGCTTCACCGCGATCGCCGCAAGGATCAGGACCGGCGCGGTGATCGTCAGGATCATGAGGCTGAGGGCGATATCGAACAAGCGTTCGACCACGCGCCGAAACCGCCCGCCGCCCAGCGTGTCGCCATAGGCCAGCCACCCGTTCGAAAGCCGGTCGATATCGATCGAACGCGACGACATTTCCCGGTACTCGATTTCGTTGAGCACCCGAATTCCGGCGGCACGGCACCGGATCAAGGCTTGATCGTCCACGAGCGCCCTGAAGGCGGACGGCACCACGATCGTGCTCACGCCTTGCCGCTTGAGGTCCCCGGCATCGATATTCCGGAAGTTTTCACACGTAATTGACGAAATTTGAGATGGCGTCCGCTGATGCTCGTCGGGCCGAATGTCGCCAAACGACACGACGCTGGAATTGACGACACTCATCGCTTGCCCCCCGAAACTTGATCTTGGTCGAATCATCGTAAGTTATTTTTCAAATAAAAAATGAAAACCGAAAATTATACATAACATCTTCTTGTAAACCGGCGCGCTCCACTACGGGTTATTATTCAATCCTGTCATACTCGACCTCGCCGGAGCGTATTGAATTCACCACGAAACAACCCTTCCACAAAATAGCGTTGCGTCGGGATTACGGGGCAATATCAAAATTCAACTACAGATTTAAGTCGAGCAACCTGAGGTTTAGCCCTAAAATTTCAATATCACGTTTCTTGTAGGTTCATAACAAAATCGCCGAAGATCGTCAATTGATAGGAGGAAATTAACTTAGACTGTTGCAAAAGATGGTGCCATGATGTTTTTTATATGAGTCAGAATAATTTTTGGGCGATTTTAGCAATTTTAGGCAGATGGATGCTTGTGGAATGCGTGTCGAGCGTCGCGCACGTTAACGCTTTCCGTTGTGAAGTATGCCATAACGCAGTATATCCCGATCGATAGCGGTTCGGCGTTCGATGATTTGATAACGGTGTTTGAGAGAAAATTATGAAAAAAACGACGAAATTTCAGTTGGTTTCCGGTGATCGTGCGGGGGTGCCCGGACGTCTCGCCCGGCGGGTGCGCGCCTATAACATCGGGTTTGTCTCTTTATTCGGTCTTCTGGCGGCAGGCGGTCTTGCGGGCTGCTCGAATTCGTCATCGATCGCGCCACCCGTGGCGGCAGCCTCTTCCAATGTGTCTCTCCCGTACAAGATCGGTCCGGGCGACACGTTGAGCGTGTTCGTCTATGGATCACCGGATCTGAGTGTCCATGGGATTCCGGTTCGGCCCGATGGGCGGATCGCGATACCGCTGGTGCCCTCGATCGTCGCGGTCGGCAAGACGCCGCGTGAACTCGGGGTGGATATCACCCACAAACTATCCAAATTCGTCCGCGATCCTAACGTGACGGTGATTGTGGACAGTTTCCACGGCATGTTGGGATCGGCGATCCGCGTCATCGGTGGCGGCGCCAAGCCGGTCGCCGTCCCTTATGTGGACCACATCACCCTGCTCGATGTCATGACCGAAATCGGCGGACTGCCTCAGTTCGCAGCGGCCAACGACGCGTATATCATTCGTCACACCGCAACGGGTGACGAGAAAATTCCGGTCAAGCTCGGTGCGTTGATCAACCGGGGCGCGATGTCGCAGGATATCCAGATGATGCCGGGCGACATTCTCGTCATTCCCCAAACAATGTTCTGAGGCAGGGCAATGGACGAACTCATAGCACTTGCACGACGGTTTGCCGGTGGCGCGTGGCGCAAACGCTGGCTCGGCGTGGCGGTGGCCTGGGCGATCTGCCTGGTCGGCTGGTTCAGCGTGATGACGATTCCGCCTAAATACCAGTCCAGTGCGCAGCTCTACGTCGCGGCCGATCCGGTTCTGACCCCGCTGCTCGAAGGCATCGCGATCAACGGCAACACCCGCGAGGAATTCAGCCTGTTGCAGCGGACCCTTCTGAGCGACCCCAATCTGACGACCCTGTTGCAAAAAACCGGTCTCGGTCTCAGCGCGCAGGGACCCGGCGCGCAGGAAGCGATGATCCGGAGCTTGCGCCAGCGGGTGGAAATCGTGCCCCAGACCGATAATCTCTTCACGATCCGCTTTGAAAGTCCCAATCCGACCAAGGCCTATCAGGTCGTTCAAGGCCTGGTGAACATCTATGTCGAACGCGCCTCGGTCCGTAATCAGGGCGATATCGACAACGCGCGGGATTTTCTGAATTCGCAGATCACCTACTTCCATACCCAGCTCAAACAGCTGGAAAAGCGCCGGGCGGATTTCCAGGCCAAATATCTCCAGCTGCTGCCCGGAGCGAACGGCGTTTCCGCCTTCGAGCAGGAGCAGACCAAGGTGCGCCAGCTGAACGGCGCGTTGGAAGACGCGCTCGCCGAACGCGCGATCATCGAAAAGCAACTCGCCAGTACCAAACCGCTTCTGACCGGTGCGGCGGCGATGGCGAGCGGATCGGGTGGTGCGGCGCTTGCGGCGGCCGAAGCGCGGCTCTCCGAATTGAAGCAGCAATATACTGACGCTTATCCCGGCGTGATCGCCGCGGAACGCCAGGTTGCCGCCCTGAAAAAAATGGCATCCGGCAGCGGGGCAACGCCCGGTATCGCAACGCCGGCGGTCGCCAATCCGGTGTATGAGCAGTTGCGCCTGCAACTCCTCAAGATCGAGACGGCGCTGTTTTCCCTGCGCCGGCAGATCAAGTCATCAACCGCCGAGCGCGACCGGCTCGCCGCGCTTGCCAAATCCCAGCCGGGGATCGAGGCCAAATACATCAATCTCGACCGCAATTACTCGGTTCTGCAGAAGGAATATCACGATCTGATCGAACGGCGCGAGGCGATGCGGATCGGCGCTGCGGCGAATGTCGATGCCAACCGGATCCAGTTGCAGGTGGTCAATCCGCCCCAAGTGCCGCGCCTGCCGATCGCCCCCAATCGTCCTCTGCTGCTGACCGCGGTGCTCATTCTCGGGGTCGCAGCCGGAGCCGCGGTTGCCGC
>JAQTXO010000264.1 GCA_028688765.1 Acidiphilium sp.
GCCCTGCAAGCCGCCATCACCGCCAAACCCGGCCTCCTGCCCTGGACCGACCGCACCCGCCAGCTCCAGGCCCGCACCGGCTGGATGCACCGCCTCGCCCCCGACACCTGGCCCGACCTGTCGGACACCGCCCTGATCCCCACCCTCGACTCCTGGCTGTTCCCCTACCTCGCCGGCCTCACCCGCCTGCGCGACATCGCCGCGCTCGACCTCACCGCCATCCTGCGCAACCTCCTTGGCCACACCCGCATCACCGCCCTCGACCACGCCCTGCCCGAACACCTCACCCTCCCCGGCGGCACCATCCCGATCGACTACACCACCCCGATCCCCGCCGCCGCCGCCCGCGCCCAGATGTTCTACGGCCTCGACCACACCCCCACCCTCGCAAACGGCGCCATCACCCTCCAACTCGCCCTGCTGTCCCCCGCCCAACGCCCGATCGCCATCACCGCCGACCTCGCCACCTTCTGGCGCACCGGCTGGCCCGACGCCCGCAAAGATATGCGCGGACGCTACCCAAAACACGAATGGCCCGAAGAACCATGGCACGCGCCCGCGACGGGACGGCGGCGCGGGGGTAGTTCGAATTAAGAAGATAAGGGAAGCGCTTCTTTTTTATAAAAAAGAAGCAAAAAATTTTTATTCACTGTGACTGTGGCCTTGAAACCGCCTGAGACCCAGATCAAGAAAGTTTTTTGCTTCTTTTTTTCAAAAAAGAAGTACTTTTTATCTTCCCCTTATCCTTACCTGCCCCGCACCTGAAATCGCCATCACCGCCGACCTCGCCAGCTTCTGGCGTATCGGCTGGCCCGAAGCACCATAGCACGCGCCCGCGACAAGGCGGGGTCGTGGGGCGTAGTTCAAGTTAAGGAAGCGCTTCTTTTTTGAAAAAAAGAAGCAAAAAACTTTCTTCACCTGAGCCTCGGGCGTTTTCAAATGCATCGCCCCAGCAAATAAAAATTTTTTGCTTCTTTTTTCTAAAAAAGAAGTACTTTTTGTCTTTCAACTTATCCTTACCTGCCCCGCACTTCACAATGCGGGGCAGATCCGGACAGTCCGTTATTTCGATGTCGAGCCGCTATCGTTCGCCGGCGGCGGCGGCGGCGGTGCGCCGGGGCCACCCATCGGCCCGTGCATCATGGGCCCGTGCATCATGGGTCCGTGGTGCCAGCCGTGATGCCACCCGTGGGGGCCCATCGGTCCGGGGCGGTGTGGCGGGCGTGGCATGGCGATCCGGGTCAGGTCCTTGAAATTGCTGCCGATCTGCTGGACCATGACCACCGAGCCGAGTGAGTTGGTGGTTCCGACGCCGACAGCTGCGATGGTATCTCCGGTTTTGAGCATCGAGGCGATCGAGGATTTGGCGATCGCGGGGGGCGGCATGTGGAGGGCGGTGCCGTCATCGAGCAGGACGCCGTTTTTTTCACCGTGGGGACCGTAGAGGAATTGTGCGATCTTGCCCTGCACCATCATCCGGGTCGGTGCGCCGTGTCTGCCGGGGCCGAAGCCGGGCGGCGGGCCGTTATCGGTCACGGTATGGCTGCCATCGGTGATCGAGACGCCCTGGATCACCGGTTCATTGGCGGCCTTGAGGCCGTGAATGGTCACGCTGTCGCCCAGTTTCACCGCGTAGGCGATCTGGGTCGACATATAGGGCGGGAACATCACGTCGGTCCCGTTCGACAGGATCACCCCGTCGATCGTCCCGCGGGGGGTGATGGTGAAGTGTTTCACGGTTCCGGTGTAGCTCGGCAGCGCGTCGATTCCGGTCGTGGTCGCGGTAGTGCTGGCCGCGTTGGCGAAGCCGGTGCCAAGCAGGGCGGCGGCGGCGCTGGCCAGAAGCAGTGTTTTCATCCGTGTCATAGCGGTTCTCCATCCGGCCGGGAGAGTCCGGCCTGAACCCCTCACTGCATATCGCGTGCCAACCGCCACGCCGTTGATTTCGCCCGATTTCAGCCTTGGCGTTCACCCCGCCCCGTCGGAACTCCCGACAGGCGGTGTCGGAAAATCCGACATTGTTTCGAGATCGTACCGCTTGAGCCGGTCGTACAGCGCCTGCCGGCTGATCCCGAGCGCGCGTGCCGCCTCGGTCCGGTTGCCCTGGGCACGGATCAGCGCGGCCCGGATCAGCGCAATCTCGGTCGCCGCCACCGCCTCGGGCAGATTGGTCGATGCCTTCGCCTCGACCTTGCCCTGCAACGCCAGATCCCCCGGCTCGATCACCCCGGACGGCGTCAAACTCACCGCGCGTTCCAGCGTGTTGCGCAACTCCCGCACATTGCCCGGCCAGTCATGCGCGAGCAGGGCGCGCTCCGCCGCCTCGGTCAGGCGCGGCGGATGGCCGGGCCGCAGCGCCTCCAGAACATGCCGCGCCAGCAGCAGAATATCGCTGCCCCGCTCGCGCAACGGCGGCACCGCGATCGGAATCACCGCCAGCCGGTAATACAAATCCGCCCGGAACAGCCCGCGCGCCACCAGCGCCTGCAAATCCTGATGCGTCGCAGCGATGATCCGCGCATCGATCTTCACCGCAGCCCCCCCGAGCGGTGTCACCTCCCGCTCCTGCAACACCCGCAAAATCTTCGCCTGGGTCGCGAGCGGCATATCCCCGATCTCGTCGAGCAGCAGCGTCCCGCCCGCCGCCTCGCGAAACCGCCCCCGCCGCGCCGCCACCGCCCCGGTGAACGCCCCGCGCTCATGGCCGAACAACTCCGATTCCAGCAAATCCGCCGGAATCGCCGCACAATTGACCGCCACGAACGGCTTGTCCGCCCTTGCGCTGAACCGATGAATCGCTGCCGCCACCAACTCCTTGCCAACCCCGGTCTCGCCCAGAATCAGCACACTCGCCTCCCCCGCCGCCGCGAGCCCGATCCGCTTCTGCACATCCCGGATCGCCGGACTGGCACCGATAATCGTCCCCGGCACCGCCGCCTCGACCACCGGGCCCGCCACCGCCTGGCGCAACGCCCCGCGCAGCAATTCGGCCAGCGCCTCCCGCCCGACCGGCTTGGTCAGATGATCGAACGCCCCCAGCCGCATCGCCTCGATCGTATTCTCCCCGGTCGCATACGCGGTCAAAACCACCACCCGCGCCTCGGGCTGCATCTCCCGGATCGCCCGCAACGCCGCAATCCCGTCCATCCCCGGCATCCGCAAATCCAGAAACACCAGATCGGGACACCCCCCCGCAATCGCCTCGATCGCCGGCACCGCCCGATCGAACATCGTCACGACATGGCCAAAATCGACCAGAGTTTCGGCCAGACTCTCCCGGAACCCGGCATCGTCGTCGATGATCGTGATCGCGGCCATCAGGACGTGCGCCGGGAGAGTTGGGGCATGGGCGTTGTTACGGGCACGGGCCTACAGGAACGAAGTTTTTTTGCTTCTTTTTGTTCACAAAAAGAAGTCTTCCCCTTCCCTGTCCCGTCCTTCACTTCACCTCCGGCAACGTGATCACCAACACCGCCCCGCCCACCGAGGGAGCCAGAACCAAGGTTCCCCCCTGGGCACGGATCATATCGCGCGCCATGGCGAGGCCGAGGCCGATCCCGTCCGGCCGCCCGGTCACGAAGGGTTCGAACGGATCGCCCAGCGATTTATCCACCCCCGGCCCGGTATCGCTGACCGTGACGATCAGGGCTCCCGCCTTCGCCGCAAGAACAGTGACCGTGCCACCTTCACCGCACGCCTCCACCGCATTGCGCAGCAGGTTCTCGATCGCACTGCGCGTCAAAACCGGATCGAGCGTCCACACAATCCCGCTCTCAGGCGCCACCACCATAACCGCCGTGGGCGGCAGCGCGCCGATCGCATCGCGGATCAGGGCATCGACGCTGACGGTCACGGGCTGCACCGAGGCAGCGGTGGCAAAGCCGAGCAGCCGCGCGGTCAACGTCTCCAGCCGCGCCGCTTCGACCAGAATCCGGTCGAGCGCCGCCGCCGCCCGCGTCGCATCCCCGGACCGCCCGGATTCCGCCCGCAGCCGGATCGCCCCCAGCGGATTGCGGATTTCATGCGCCAGCCCCGCCGCCATCCGCCCGAGCGCCGCAAGCCGTTCGGATTCCGCAATCCGCGCCCGCGCCACATCGAGCCGCATGGTCGCCGCATTCAGCGCGGTGATCAGCCGGTCCAGCTCCGCCTCGCCGGTAAGCGCGAGCGTCCCTGGCCGATCCGCCTGCAGCGCCGCCTCAACCCCGGCCAGCCGCTGGGAAAACCCCAGCACCAGCCGCGCCAGAAACCATGCCGAGGCCAGCAGCGTCGCCAGCAGCACCGCCAGCCCGCCAAACGCGAAGCGCGTGAAGCTCGACCGCAGCAGATCGGACTGCAACACGGTATAAGCCGCCAGATTGGCCACCGGCGTCCCCAGCGCCCCGCCAAGCGGACAGGTCGCAATCGTGGTCCGGTCGAAAAACCCGCCATTGGACGTCACCGCCGGCCG
Source organism: Acidiphilium sp. (assembly GCA_028688765.1). Classification (GTDB taxonomy): domain Bacteria; phylum Pseudomonadota; class Alphaproteobacteria; order Acetobacterales; family Acetobacteraceae; genus Acidiphilium; species Acidiphilium acidophilum. The sequence continues at coordinate 4,448 of JAQTXO010000264.1, forward strand.
ATCCGCCGCAATCGCATCGCCGATCTGCCTGGTGATCTGCCCGATCCACGCCTGCGGCCTGCTGCCCAGCATCGCGCGCGGCGGCGCATCGAGCGGCTGAATCCCCCCGATCACCCCCCGATCCCGCCGCAGCGCCAGCAGCAGCACCGCCCGCAGCCCGGCATCGAAAATCGCGGAGTCCGGAGGCACGTCCATCCCGGCGGTATAAAAATCATAATGCATCGCAATCGCCTGACACGCCCGCGCCGCCACCGCCCGATCCCGCTCCCGGTGCGCGCTCGCGGTCTGGCGGAACAGCCCGAGAATGAGCACCGCCACCACGAGCGACCCGAACAACGACATCAACCACAGCGCGAACAGCCGCGCCCGCAGCGACACCGTCATCCCCACGCCCCCACCGCGATAACGCCATCGTGAGGCCCCCAACATGGATTAACGGTCATGTTGCCGCCACACGCTGGAACTGTCTCGACGAATCACCTATAACGATAACGTCGTATCCCGGCTGATC
>JAQTXO010000265.1 GCA_028688765.1 Acidiphilium sp.
CCTATCTGATCCAGCTTTATCAGCCGCTGAATTTCCTCGGCGTGGTGTATCGCGAGGTCAAGCAGGGGTTGATCGACATGGAGCAGATGTTCTCGCTGCTGCGCACCCCGCAGGAGATTACCGACCGGGCGGATGCGAAGAGCATCGCGCCGCAGGGCGAGGCGGTTTCGGTCGAGTTTCGCGATGTGCGGTTCGGCTATAATCAGGATCGGGAAATTCTTCACGGCGTGTCGTTCCGGGCCGAGCCGGGGCAGAAGATCGCGCTGGTCGGGCCGACCGGATCGGGCAAGTCCACGACCTCGCGGCTGCTGTTCCGGTTCTATGACGTGAGCGAGGGGGAAGTGCTGGTCGATGGCGTCGATGTGCGCGATTTCGCCCAGCATTCGCTGCGCGCGGCGATCGGGGTGGTGCCGCAGGATACCGTGCTGTTCAACGATTCGATCCGCTACAATATCGCCTACGGGCGGCCGGGTGCGACCGCGGCCGAGGTGGAGCAGGCGGCGAAATTCGCGCAGATCCATGATTTCGTGATGTCGCTGCCGCAGGGCTACGAGACCAGGGTGGGCGAGCGGGGGTTGAAGCTCTCGGGTGGCGAAAAGCAGCGCGTGGCGATCGCGCGGACCATGCTGAAAAATCCGCGCATTCTGATACTCGATGAGGCGACCAGTGCGCTGGATACCGCGACGGAGCAGGAAATCGGGATCGCGCTGCGCCAGGTGGCGCGGGACCGGACCACGCTGGTGATCGCGCATCGGCTCTCCACCGTGATCGATGCCGATGAGATTCTGGTGCTGCGGGATGGGGTGATCGTGGAACGCGGCACCCATGCGGCGCTGCTGGCGATGGAGGGGGTTTATGCCACGATGTGGGCGGCGCAATCGGAGATTGCGGAGGGTGAGCATGTCGAGCAGGATCTGGCGACGGGTCCGGGTGCTCGCGAAATGGTGAGCGATCGGGCGGAATAATGGCGGCGGGCGCTTTATTTCGCCATTTCTCATCCTTAGGTCAGTCTCTAAGATAGACATCAGGAGCACCGGACGTGACGGACATGGACGAGTTTGCGACCGAAGAGCAGATCATGCAGGCCGGATCGATGATCGACCGGATGGTCAAGCATATGATCGAACAGAAGATTCCGCCGATCGCGGTGGCGTCCGCCCTGCTGGGCGGGGCGCTGAACGTGTTGAGCGCGTCTCTCCCCGATGAGGCGATTTTGCGGATTTTGCACAATGCGGTGGAGAGTGTGCAATCGGGGGAATTGCGGGAGATCGACGAGACGCGGCAGTAGGACGGGGCGGGAAGGGAGCGCTTCTTTTTTGTAAAAAAGAAGCAAAAAACTTCTTTTGTCCCGGGTCGCGGGCGTTGGAACCGGCACGGGCCCAAAGGAATCAAAGTTTTTTTGCTTCTTTTTGTTCACAAAAAGAAGCGCTTGTTTCTCGCTGTTCCTTCGTTTCCCCGCCCTCACCGCGCGATCGTTCCGCACCCTCATCTTATTGCTTGACAATGAACCGGGGTTGACGTTAACGACCTATTTACTACAAGGGTCAAATTAATTTGGTGCGCCGCGCAACCGGTGCACGGCTTTGGCGTCAAACCAGGGGAAACACCATGAAAATCTCTTATCTCAGTCTCATTGCGGGCGGCGTTCTGGCGGTGGCCGGGCTTGGCCTGTCGGTCGCTCATGCCGACACGATCAGCAAGCCGAAGCCGGTGAAGATCAGCACCAAGAAGACGACGATTGCGTTTCTGTTGCCGGAGAATTCGTCGCCGCGCTATGAGCAGGTCGATCGGCCGTGGTTCATCAAGATGGCCAAGGCGGCGGACCCCAATGCCAAACTGATCGTCAGCAACGCCAATTCCAGCCCGGATACCCAGCTCAATCAGGCGCAGTCGGCGATTTCGAACGGGGCGGATGTGCTTGTGGTCGATCCGGTCGATGGCAAGGCGGGGGCCGCGATCGTGAATTATGCGGCGCGGAATCATGTGAAGGTAATTTCGTATGACCGGCTGATCCAGGATTCCAAGCCGGATTATTACGTGTCGTTCGACAATGTGCAGGTCGGCAAATTGCAGGGCAAGTATATTGCGGCGCACACCAAGGCCGGTGGTCAGGTGATGATGATCAACGGCGCGCCGACCGATCCGAACGCGTTCGATTTCCGCAAGGGTGCGATGGATGTGCTGGGGCCGTTGTTCAAATCGGGCAAGCTGCATCTGGCCTATACGGTGATGACGCCGGATTGGAGCCCGCAGAATGCGTTCGAGGAGAGCCAGCAGGCGCTGACCCGGCTGCATAACAATGTGAATGCGGTGCTGGCGGCGAATGACGGCACGGCTTCGGGGGCGATCCGGGCTTTGCAGGCGGTGGGGCTGGCGGGCAAGGTGCCGGTGACCGGGCAGGATGCGACCAATGGCGGGCTGACCTTCATTCTGGAGGGTCTGCAGTCGATGACCGTGTTCAAATACGTGCCGGATGAGGCGGCGGCGGCGGCGGAACTGGCTGTGGCGGTGGCGACGCATTCGACCCCGCCTGCCGGGTTGCTGAACGGCAAGACCAACAACAAGATGATCGACGTGCCTTCGGTGCTGCTGACGCCGGTTGTGGTGACGAAGAAGAATCTTGCTGCGACCGTGATCAAATCGGGGTATACGACGTGGCCGGCGATTTGTGTCGGCCCGGCGGCGAACGGGTCGATCTGCAAGGCGCACGGCCACTAAAAGGCCGCAGGTGAGTGCGGCGGGCGATTGAGGCGTCCGCCGTTTTCGTTCGGGAGGATATGCGATGAGTGCCGCCATCGATACCACGGCGACGGGGATGCCCCTGCTGTCCGTGCGGGGTTTGCAGAAGCGCTATGGTGCGGTGGTTGCGTTGCGGGATGTCAGTTTTTCCGTCGCGCGCGGCGAGGTGACGGCTCTGCTCGGGGATAACGGGGCGGGGAAGTCGACCACGATCAAGGCGATTGCCGGGGTGGCGCCGATCGACGAGGGCGAGATATTGCTGGAGGGTCGGCCGGTTTCGATCCGGCATCCGTCCGAGGCGAATGCGCTCGGGATTCAGACGGTTTATCAGGATCTGGCGCTTTGCGATAATCTCGGGATCTGCGCGAATTTGTATCTGGGGCGGGAACTGGTGTCGAACCCGACGCCGTTCGGGCCGCATGTGTTGCGCGATGTCGATATGGAGGCGGAGGCGCGGCGGGTGTTGAAGACGCTGCGGATCAATCTGCCGGCGCTGGATACGCCGGTCGCGTCGCTTTCGGGCGGGCAGCGGCAGGCGGTGGCGATTGCGCGCGCGGTGCTGTGGGATTCCAAACTGGTGATCATGGATGAGCCGACCGCGGCGCTGGGGGTGGCGCAGACCGCCGAGGTGTTGCGGCTGGTGCGCGATCTGGCGGGGCAGGGGTATGGGGTGATCCTGATCACGCATAACATGCAGAACGTGTTTCAGGTGGCGGATAATATCGCGGTGCTGCGGCTGGGAGCGACCGTGCTGGAGGCGCGGCGGTCGGATCTGACGCCGGAGCAGGTGGTGGGGGCGATTACCGGGACGCTCGCGATACCGGGCAGGACAGGCGCAGGAGCGGTGGCATGAGCACGACGACGGAGACCGCGCCGCAATCGGCGTTCAAGCGCTGGCTGTCCGGCGTGACCAATGCGGCCGATCTGGGGATGCTGCCGGTGATTGCGGCGCTGATACTGATTTGGATCGTGTTCGAGGTGTTGAATGCGAACTTTCTGACGCCGCGGAATCTGTCGAACCTGGCGGCGCAGATCGTGGTGACCGGGACGCTGGCGCTGGCCGAGATATATATCATTCTGCTCGGGATGATCGATCTGTCGATCGGGTGGAATTCGGTGCTGGCGGCGTCGGTGTTTTCGCTGAGCACGGTGTTTTTTCATGTGCCGGTGCTGGCGGGGCTGGTGCTGGGGGTGGCTTGTGCCACGGCGCTGGGGTTTCTGCAGGGGATGCTGGTGTCGCGGGTGGGCGTGCCGAGTTTCGTGGTGACGCTGGGCGGCGCGATGGTGGCGGAAGGGGTGACGCTCGGGATTTTGACGCCGCATGGCGGGTCGGTGCCGCTGGCGGATAATCTGACCACGGCGATCGGGACGCTCAACCTCGATCCGGTGTGGAGCTGGGTGGCGAGTGTCGCGCTGTTCGGGGTGTATGCGGGGTTGACGCTGAACAGTATTCGCAAGCGGGCGGCGGGCGGCAGCGAGGGCGGTTACGCGGCGGTGATGCGGCTGATCGGCGTGGGGGTGATGCTGTTCGGCGCGGTGTTCATGCTCAATGCGTATCGCGGTGTGCCGTTTTTGTTGATGATTTTTCTGATTGCGCTGTTCGCATCGGCGTTCGTGACGAAATCGACCCGGTTCGGGCGGCATTTGTATGCGGTGGGCGGCAATGCCGAGGCGGCGCGGCGGGCGGGGATTTCGGTGCGGGGGATTCAGCTCGCGGTGTTCGTGATCGCGGGGTTTCTGGTCGGGCTCGCGGGATATCTCGATGCGGCGCGGCTCGGCGTGGCTTCGGCTTCGGTGGGGAATGGCGATATCATGCTGAACGCGGTGGCGGCGGCGGTGATCGGCGGGACCTCGCTGTTCGGGGGGCGCGGCAGTGTTTACGGCGCGCTGTTCGGGGCGCTGGTGATCGAGAGCGTGAGCAACGGGATGAATTTGCTCGGGGCGGCATCGTCGGTGCGGTTTATCGTCGAGGGCGGGATTTTGCTGGCGGCGATCACGATCGATACCGTGCTGCGGCTGAAGCGGATGCGGAGCGGGCGGGCGTAAGGGGGGCTATGCAGAGTCGCTTGACGGGGGGTGAAAACCTCCTCACGGTTGGGCGATGACCTCCGGCCTTCCGACCCAGTGCATGATCCGGTCCATCGTTCGGGGCGATGCCGGTGTGAGCAGGCTCGATGATGAGGCGGCGCGGGCTCGTCTCGGC
>JAQTXO010000266.1 GCA_028688765.1 Acidiphilium sp.
CGCGGGTGCGGCCCGGCTGGGATGACAAGATCCTGGCCGATTGGAACGGGCTTACGATCGCCGCTCTGGTGCGGGCAAGCGCCGTCTTCGAGCGGCCCGACTGGCTGGGTCTCGCGATCGCGGCGTTCGAGGCGGTCACCGCCCTGCTCGGACGACCCGATGGCCGGTTCGATCATGCCTACCGGCGCGGCGCGGTTTCGGCGGCAGGTCTGTTGGATGATCAGGCCGCGATGCTGCGGGCGATGATCGCGTTGTACGAAGCGACTGGCATCCAGACGTATCTGGATCGGAGCGAGCGGCTAGCCGCATCGACCGCGGTGCATTTCGGTGACGGGACCGGCGGCCTCTATGCCGCTGCCGATGATGCGAGAGATTTACCCGGCGGAATGCGACCCCGCGCGGCAATGGACAACGCGGTACCGGCGGCAGCCGGGTTGATGGCCGAAATCTATGCGCGCCTGTATCATCTGACCGGAACGCCGGAATATCGTGATGCGGCGCAGCGTCTCATAAACGCTCATGCGGGGGAGCGACGCAATCTACCCGCTTATCCCACATTCCTCGGCGCGGCCGCGTTGCTCGACGGAGCGACCAGCGTGGTCATCACCGGCGATCCGCTCGACCCCCGGTTCGCCGCCCTGCATCGCGCGGCGCTGGGCGGGTTCGATCCAGCGGTGGTGGTGCTGCCGGTCGGGATGAGTGCCGCGCTGCCGGAGGCCCATCCGGCGTATGGCAAAGGCGGGGATGCACCCGCCGCCTTCGTATGCCGCGACAATGTTTGCGGGCTTCCGGTGAGCGAACCGGCGGCGTTGCGGGAGGCCATGATCCGCGCGCCGGTCGATTGAGGCGTGCGAAGTGTTTCCGCCGCGCTCACGCGGGTCTGGTCGCGAACTGTCGGGTTCGGCAGGCCCGGAATGTCGCGAAGGCTGCCGGTGCCGGGCGTGATCAGAACCGGTGTACCCAACGGGACCGAGCGGTACAGCGCAATGACCGCGCGCGGCGCCATCTGTACACATCCGTACGAGGCGGGGTGACCGAGCATGCCGATATTCGCCGTGCCGTGAATATAGATATGGCGCGTGTAGGTATCGACCGAACCGCCCTCATTCCAGCCCGGTTGCAGACCTTCGAGCCAGAGAACGCGGGCCAGAATGAGCTTGCTCGCGGCGGGGTCGTCCGTCGCATATACCGGACGGGCGGTTGCCCCTGTCGCCGCCTGGTAGCGGAGGACCGCGTCCGGGCGCAGTCCGGTACCGATTTTCCGTGCGATGCGAAAGGCCCCGATCGGCGTGCGGTAGGAATTCATCCGCTCCCCGAGCCCGCGCAGAGAGGTCGATATCGTCCAGGCGTCGGCACGATGGCCGTTGCGGAACAGATAGAGACGCTGCCGCGCGACATCGACCGCGATGAAATCCGGATCAGCGCCGGTGTGGAAGCGGCCGCGAATGACCCGCCAATCGGCGCGAAACGCCTGATCACGTCGGAGGATGGCGATCTTGCGGGTAAGGGCGGCCGGCAGATGCGGGTATACAGGCATGGCGGGCAGAATGTGCGGCGCGGCAGGGCGGATCGGAAGGGGCGCGTCACCAAATCTGCGTGAACGGCGGCAGGTTTCCGCGCGTGCAGTTCCGGTTTAGAACCGGCACGCGCAAGCGACTGAACAAATGAGGATGTTCCGGAAATGATCGATGAGGCGGCGGTTCGGGCGGCATTGGCCGCATTTCGTACCCAGGATAACGCGGCTCTGCCGGAGTCGATGATCGACAGCGTCGCGGTGCGCGACGGCATGGTGCAGGTGGCGCTCGGGGTCGCGAAAACGGCGGCGGAACGGCTGGAACCGTTGCGGCTGCGGCTGGAGCAGCATCTGGCCGCGCTGAAGGGCGTGCGGAACGCGACGGTGATGTTCACCGCACCGCGCGCACCTGGCGCCGGTGGCCACCAGCACGGCGCGGCTGCGTCTCCCCCGCCCGCGCTGCTGACCCAGGTGAAATCGATCATTGCCGTGGCGTCGGGCAAGGGCGGCGTCGGTAAATCCACGGTTGCGGTCAATCTCGCGGTCTCGCTGGCCGCCAAGGGCATGAGCGTCGGGCTGCTGGATGCCGATATCTACGGACCCTCGCTGCCGCGAATGCTGGGGACCAGGGGCAAACCGGAACTGCTCGGCAACAAGCTGGTGCCGATCGATGCCTGGGGCCTCAAGGCGATTTCGATCGGCCACGTCGTCGCCGAGGAAACCGCGATGGTCTGGCGTGGCCCGATGGTTCTCAACGCCCTGATGCAGTTGATGACCGGGGTGGAATGGCCGGCGCTCGATGTCATGGTGATCGATCTGCCGCCGGGAACCGGGGATATCCAGCTGACGCTGGCGCAACGACTGAAACTGACCGGGGCGGTGGTGGTCTCGACCCCGCAGGATATCGCCCTGCTCGATGCGCGGCGCGGGGTTTCGATGTTCCAGCAGGTCCGGGTTCCGGTGTTGGGCATCGTCGAGAACATGAGCTTCTTCTGCTGCCCCAATTGCGGTACCCGGACCGAGATTTTCGGCCATGGCGGGGCGCGGGCCGAAGCGGCGCGGATCGGTGTACCGTTTCTCGGCGAAGTGCCGCTCCTGCCGGCGATCCGCGCGACCTCGGACGAAGGCACGCCGATCGCGGTGAGCGCGCCGCAGAGCGAGGCCGGGCAGGCCTTCGCGGCAGTGGCCGATGCCGTGGCCGCGCAGATGGGTGGGGTTCGGACCGCCGGGCCCCGTATCGTGATCGAATGAGGCGATGGCGGCGATCGGGTTCTATCATCTGACCCGGACCGGGGTGGCCGAAGCCATCGCGCCGCTGCTGGGGCGCACGCTCGGGTCCGGCGCGCGAGCGGTTGTGCGGGGGGCCGATCCGGCATCGATCGCGGCTCTCGATGACGCTTTGTGGCGGGCCGCGTCACCGGACTGGTTGCCTCATGGCACGGCGGTGATGGGCTTCGGTGCGGACCAGCCGATCTGGCTCACCGATGGCGATGATGTGCCGAACGGTGCGCGGTTTCTGTTTCTGGTGGGGGGCGCCGATGAGACAATCGTATCCGGTTTCGACCGGTTCGATCGGGTGTTCGACCTGTTCGACGGCAATGATCAGGCGGCCGTCATGGGGGCGCGGGCGCGCTGGGCGGCGGCAAAGGTGGCGGGGCATGGCCTGACCTACTGGCAGCAGACGGAACGGGGCTGGGTGCAGAAATCTTGACCGGATCTTAACGTTTTCCGGCGATAGTGACGTTGGACGGCAAGAGGGTCAGATGTCGGTTTCAACGGCTGAAATTCTGTTCGATCAAGGCAACGCGTATGCTGCCTCCGGAGATGATCTGCGGGCGGCGGCGGCGTTTGGGGAATGCGTCGCGCTGTCACCCATGCACCCGGGCGCGCTGCGCAACTGGGGCAACGCCTTACGCGCCACGGGTCAGGATGAAGCGGCGATCGCGGCATTTCAGCGCTATCTTGCGCTGGTACCAGGTGATGTCGATGCCCGGTTCGCGCTGGGAACCGCTCTGATGCAATCGGATCGCCTGATCGAGGCGGTACAGGCATATGTCGCGTGCGTGCGCCAGGCACCGGATTTCGGTGCGGCCTATGTCAATCTGGCCGGCGCTCTGCGCGGGTTGGGGGTGCTGGATCATGCGACGCAGATGGCCGTGACCGCAGTGCATCTGATGCCGGAGAATATCGATGCACTTGCCTGTCTGGCCGGGCTGCATTTCGATGCCGGTGGTTTCGAAGCCGCAATCGAGTTGTACGGGCGGGCGCTCGCTCTGGCACCGGGTCACGCAGGGTTGCTAAGCAGCCTTGCGAATGCGCTGCACGGTGCAGGAGCCATCGAGGCGGCGCTATTGTTGCACGAACGGGCTTATGCGGTGGCACCGGAGACCCCGGATTATAGGCATAACCGGGCGTTGTGCCTGCTGGCGGCGGGCGATTTCGAACGGGGCTGGGCGGAATACGAGTGGCGGTTGAAGCGAACGCGGGCGCTGCGAAGCCTGCCGGATCGGGGGGCGGCGTGGCGCGGCGAGCCCCTCGCCGGTCGCACGATTCTGCTTTATGCTGAGCAGGGGCTGGGCGATACGATTCAGTTCATGCGCTATGTTCCCCTGGTTGCCGCGCTTGGCGCGCACGTGGTGCTCGCGGTGCCCCCGACACTCGTGCGCCTGGCAGCGGGGATGCCGGCGCCAAGGGGCCGTGTCGAGGTGATTGCGCTGGTGGGAGTGGGACGTGATCTGGACATGGATTTCGATCTGCACTGCCCGCTCATGAGCCTGCCGTGGTGTTTCGGAACGCGGTGGAACACGATACCCGCGACGGTTCCTTACATTGCGGCACCTCGACACGAAGCTCCAACAGGGTTCACGCAATGGGTCGGGGCTCGTGCGCAGGAGCCGCGCCCGCTGGTCGGCGTGGTCTGGGCGGGTGGGAGCCATCGTGATGATGTCGAGTCGATGCTGATCGACCGGCGGCGATCATTACCGGTGACCGCACTCGCCGCCCTCGCGGAGGTGGATGGCGTGCGATTCGTGAGTTTGCAGAAGGACCCTGAGATCCGGCCGGATTGGCCGGGTCTGTTCGATCCGATGGATGGATCGAAAGATTTCATGGATACCGCGACAATCGTGGCACGGCTCGATCTGGTCGTCACAGTCGATACCGCCGTAGCCCATCTGGCCGGAGCGATGGGGAAAACGGTCTGGATGATCTCACGGTTCGACGGATGCTGGCGGTGGGGACATCGTCAAGTCGACACGCCCTGGTATCTCACGATGCGGATCTTCCGGCAGCAGCGCGACCTCGATTGGACCCTCGTGGTGGCAGACCTGGCTGCCGCCCTGCAAGAGTTCGCGCGGAATTATCGCTCCGGTGCCCCTGTTAATTCAAACGATGTCGGAGCCAGGTTTACGATGGCATA
>JAQTXO010000267.1 GCA_028688765.1 Acidiphilium sp.
CTCGCGGATGAAGATTCTTGTGGTCGAGGATGATCCCGATGTGGGGCGGTTGTTGGTTAATGCCTTGTCTGAGGCGGGGTATGAGGTGGTTTGGGCTTCGGATGGCAAGGCCGGGGTGACGGCGGCTTTGGGGGGTGAGTATGGGCTGATCATTCTGGATCGGCAGTTGGGGGACGGGATCGACGGGACCGATATTTTGCGGGCGGTGCGCGGGAGCGGGCGGGAGGTTCCGGCGTTGTTTCTGTCCGGGTTGGGCGAGGTTTCGGATTGGGTGGCGGGGTTGCAGGCCGGGGGCGATGATTATCTGGTCAAGCCGTTCAAGATGGATGAGTTGCTCGCGAGGATCGAGGCGCTGACATCCGCCCCCGCCCTGAAATAAGCGGACGACCTCCCAGCGGCAGGACCGCAGAGGAGCGAAAGTTTTTTGCTTCTTTTTTTCAAAAAAGAAGCCTTTCCTTAACTATTATCCGTTAAGCCGCGATCGTATCGATGTCGAGCGCGTAGCCCGCGGCGCGGACGGTGCGGACGAGGTCGGTATCGGTTTCGGCGTTGATGGCTTTGCGGAGGCGGCGGATGTGGACGTCCACGGTGCGGGGTTCGACGTGGATATCGCGGCCCCAGACGGCGTTGAGCACGTCTTCACGCGAGAAGACGCGGCGGGGGTGGCGCATGAAGAATTCGAGCAGGCGGAATTCGGTGGGGCCGAGGTGGAGGGTGCGGCCGGCGCGGGTGACGCGGTGGGTTGTGGGGTCGAGTTCGATATCGTGGAAGGTGAGCGGGGTTTTGGCCGGGGTGGCGCCGGAGCGGCGGAGCAGGGCGCGGATGCGGGCGATGAGGGCTTCGGGGGAGAAGGGTTTGGTGATGTAGTCATCGGCGCCGGTTTCGAGGCCGCGCACAGCGTCCTGATCTTCGGCGCGGGCGGTGAGCATGATGACCGGGAGGCTGCGGGTGAGCGGGCGGCGGCGGAGCTGGCGGCAGAGCTCGATGCCGGAGAGGGTGGGGAGCATCCAGTCGAGCAGGAGGAGGTCGGGCGGGGTTTCGGTGATTTTGATGAGGGCTTCGTTGCCGTCGCCCGCGTCGTCCACCGCGAAGCCGGCTTTTTCGAGGTTGTAGCGCAGGAGGGTGACGAGGGGGGCTTCGTCCTCGACGACGAGGATGAGGGGTTTGCCGTGGTCGTTCATGGCGCGGTCCGTCACGGTTTCGATTGGGCGAAGTAGGCGGCGGAAAGGTCGCCTTTGGGGCGGTTTTCGGGGAGGCTGGTGCCGGTGGCGGCGTAGTAGGTGAGTTCGGCGACGTTGGTGGCGTGGTCGCCGATGCGTTCGAGGTTTTTCGCGATGAAGAGGAGGTGGGTGCAGGCGGAGATGTTGCGGGGGTCTTCCATCATGTAGGTGATGAGTTCGCGGAAGATGGTGGTGTAGAGATCGTCGATCATCTGGTCGGCGCGCCAGACGGCGGTGGCTTTGTCGATATCGGCGTCGCCGATGGCATCGATGGTGGATTTGAGGTTTTCCTGCACCAGGCGCGACATTTGCGCGAGGCTGGCGAGCGGGTAGGCGGGGGAGGATTCGTTGAGGACGAGGGTGCGTTTGGCGACGTTGGCGGCGTAGTCGCCGATGCGTTCGAGGTCGGTGGTGACCTTCAGGGCGGCGACGACCTGGCGGAGGTCGTTGGCGACCGGGGCGCGGGTGGCGAGGAGGCGGATGGCGAATTGCTCGATGCTGCGTTCCTCGGCATCGACCCGTGTATCGAATTCGACGACGCGGGCGGCGAGCTCGGCATCGCGGGTGATCAGGGCGGTGGTGGCATCGGCGAGTTCGGTTTCGACGAGGCCGCCCATCGCCGCGATCATGTCGCGCAGGCGGGTGAGGTCGGTTTCGAAGCTGGAGAGGATGTGGCGGGATTCGTCGCTGGCGATGGGCATGGCGGTCTCCTCAGCCGAAGCGGCCGGTGATGTATTCCTGGGTGCGGCGTTCGCGCGGGGCGGTGAACATGTCGGTCGCGGGGGCGACCTCGACGAGTTCGCCGAGGTAGAAGAAGGCGACGCGGTCGGCGCAGCGGCCGGCCTGCTGCATGTTGTGGGTGACGATGACGATGGTGAAATCGCGCTTGAGTTCGGCGATGAGCTGTTCGATTTTCAGGGTGGAGATCGGGTCGAGCGCGCTGGTCGGTTCGTCGAGCAGGATGACCTGGGGGCGGACGGCGATGGTGCGGGCGATGCAGAGGCGCTGCTGCTGGCCGCCGGACAAGGCGAGGGCGGAGTTGGCGAGCTTGTCTTTCACCTCGTCCCACAGGGCGGCGCGGATCAGGGTGGATTCGACGCGCTCATCCATTTCGGCGCGGCTGAGGCGCTCGTGCAGGCGGACGCCGAAGGCGACGTTTTCGTAGATCGATTTCGGGAAGGGTGTTGGTTTCTGGAAGACCATGCCGACACGGCGGCGGAGGCGGTTGATGTCGGTGGTGGGCGCGATGATGTTTTCACCGTCGAGCATGACCTCGCCGGTGGCGCGCTGGTTGGGATAGAGGTCGTACATGCGGTTGAGGACGCGGAGCAGGGTGGATTTGCCGCAGCCGGACGGGCCGATCATCGCGGTGGTTTCGCGGTCGGGGAAGTCGAGCGAGACGGATTTGAGGGCCTGGATGGCGCCGTAGAAGAAATCGAGGTTGCGGATGGCGATGCGCGGGGGGGGCGTTGCAGCGGCAAAGGGCATCGGCGCAAGCTGCGCGGCGGCTTCGGGCATGGTCAGGCTCCAGCGATCGGGACCGCGCGGGGCGGCAGGGGGTGGAGCGGCATCGAGTTCATGACGCCGCTCCTTAGCCCTGTATCATGCCACAGTTATGACAGATCCATGAAGCTTTTGTGACAGATGCCCGGTTGGATCAGCTCGCGTGGGGCAGCTTCGGCTGCTTGACCATGCGGAGATAGGGCTTGAGCGTCTTGAAGCCCGCCGGATACTTGGCTTTCGCCTCGTCATCGGACACCGAGGGGACGATGATGACGTCATCGCCGTCTTTCCAGTTCGCCGGGGTGGCGACCTTGTCGGAATCGGTGAGCTGGAGCGAGTCGATCACGCGGAGGATTTCATCGAAATTGCGGCCGGTCGCCATCGGGTAGGTGAGGATCAGCCGGATCTTCTTCGCGGGGTCGATGATGAAGACCGAACGCACCGTGGCGGTGGTGCTCGCGTTGGGGTGGATCATTTCATAGAGCTTGCTGACCTTGTGGTCGTGGTCCGCGAGGATCGGGAAATCGACGGTCTGGCCCTGGGTTTCCTTGATGTCTTTCGCCCAGCCGGTGTGGTTTTCACCAGTGTCGACCGAAAGGCCGACCGGCTTGACGTTGCGCTTTTTCCATTCGGGCATCAGACGGGCGACCACGCCCAGCTCGGTGGTGCAGACCGGCGTGTAATCGGCCGGGTGGCTGAACAGAATGCCCCACGAATTGCCGAGATACTCGTGAAATTTGATGCGGCCTTCAGAACTGTCCTGTTCGAAATCAGGGGCGGTGTCGCCAAGTTGCAATGACATATTCAAGTCTCCGATTACGTTATGATGCCCCGCACATAGCGCCCATGGGCCGAAAGTCCAGCCACACGATCACAAGTTCTGGAGTGCGGGGCGATCAAACCCATATGGGGAGGCTGACCCCGAAATAGGAGCCCTCACCCATGAAACCCTCCGTCCTCCTCATGCTCGGCATCACCGCACTCATCCTCTCCGGCTGCGGACTGGCCGCAGCACCCTGCCGCGTCACCTCCGCCGGGCTCAAAATCGTGCCGCTCGTCGGCCCCGTCGCCGCCGCCCCCACCGACGCCTGCGCCAACGTGATCGATCCGACCCCGACACGGAGTTGAGGCGCCGGAGGGAGGCAAGGCCAAGGGGCGCTGCCCCCTGGACCCCCGCTAAGGGCGCGGCCCTTAGAACCCTTTAGTTTTGGTCAGGAGGAGGGCGATCCAGGCCAGATCGGCGGAACCAGCGAGGCCGCGCCCTCCTCCTGACCAAAACCAGTGGATTCCAAAGGCTCCGCCTTTGGCGGGGTCGAGGGGCAGAGCCCCTCGCCTTGCTGGCCTTCGGGCCTAGACTGCGGTGCCGTGGTAGCGGAACTCGGTCATCATGCCGGTCATCATGTGGTAGAGGTTGTGGCAGTGGAAGGCCCAGCGGCCGGGGTTGTTGGCGTCGAGGGCGATGCGGATGGTGCCCATGGGGGGGACGACGATGGTGTCGCGCATGGCGCCGTTGAGGGGGGTGCCGTCGATGGCGATGATCTGGAAGTCGTGGCCGTGCAGGTGCATCGGGTGGGCCATCATGGAGTGGTTGACCAGGTCGATTTCGACGCGCTGGCCGGTGGTGAGCATGAGAGGGGTGACGTTTGGCCAGAATTCGTTGTTGAGGGACCAGGCGTAGGGTTTCATGTGGCCTGCGAGGTCGATGCGGTGGCGGAGTCCGGGCAGGCGCGGGGTGAGCGGGTGGCGGGCTGACAGGCGGCGTTCGAGCGAGAGGTCGACCGCGGGGGCGGGTTTGGCGGCGTGGGGGGTGATGCGGGCGATGGGGGCGCCGGGCGGGGCGAGGATGAGGCCGGTGCGGTCCGTGGTGCCTTCGAGGGTGGCGAGGATGGGGGTCGCGCGGTCGGGCGGGAGGTCGAGCAGGACGTCGAAGCGCTGGGCGATGCCGATGGGGATGCGCTTTGCCGGGATTGGCAGGCAGTCGTGGCCGTCGGTTGCGATGACCGTGCCGGTGAGGCCGCCGAAATCGACCCAGAACTGGCTGGAGGATGAGCCGTTGATCAGGCGCAGGCGGATGCGGGCGCGGCGGCTGGTCGGGATGACGAGCGGGTCGGAGAGGGTGCGGTCGTTGGTGAGGAAGGCGTCGTAATGGACGTCGTTGAGGTCGGATTTGCCCATCGACATGCCGTTCATGTCCATGTCTTTCAT
>JAQTXO010000268.1 GCA_028688765.1 Acidiphilium sp.
GTGACCGCGCGGCGACCGTGATCACAATCCTGCAGACCGCCAAACTCAACGGCATCAATCCGCAGAGCTACCTCACAGACGTTCTAACCAAAATTACCAATGGTCATCCAGCCAGCGGGATCAATGAGCTTCTACCCTGGGCGATCAACCAGGGGTCCTGACGTCCTGCCCAAAACTAGGCCAACGGCCTTCGGCGGACGCTTACCTACGGCTTCGCCTATACCGGCATCGTCGCGCGCGACTTCGCCCTCGCCCAACTCCTCAGCCTTATCGGCATGCTCGCCCTGATCGAAGCCGATCGCCGCGCCCGCCCGCTCCCCGCCCTTCTCGGCGGCATCGCGCTGGGCGCCGCGTGCTTCTCCAACTACCTCGCCAGCTTCACCACGATCGCGGGCCTGCTCTGGATGCTGGCGGTCAATCGCGCCCGGCCATCCCTGTGGATCGCCTCCGCCTTCGGTGCCGCGCTGTTCATCCCCGCCGGGGCTTGGTTCTTCCTTGCCCAGCAAGGCACCCGGCCCGGCCAGTTCCATCCGTTCGCCCTGCTCCCCGCAATGGCGGATCTCGCACGCGATCAGGGCGGCGCGCTGCTCGGCGCTCTTCCGCGCGAGGGTCCGCACGCCGCCGCACGCCCGCTCGAAGCCCTGCTCGCCGCCTTCCTGATCATCCTCGCCCTCGTCATCGCCCGCAGCGGCCTCACCGCGCTCGCGCCGCGCCACCGCGCCCTGATCCTCGCCGGCATCGCGACCCCGCCGGTCGGCCTGCTCGCCCTCGGCGCCCTGTTCGATAATATGCCGATCGAAGTGCGCTACCTCTGGCTCGGCCTGCCCTATCTCGGCCTCGCTCTCGCCACCGGACTGCGCCGCCATCCCTGGCTTCTGGTACCGCTTCTCGCGATCCAGACCGCCGCGATCATCGGCCTCGCCATCGCACCCCGCACCATGCAGCCCGCCGCGCGCACCGAAGCCGCCGCCGCCGCGTTGCTCCGCCCGGATACGCTGATGCTGATCCCCTTCGGCAATGACGGTGTCGGCATCCCCGGCCCGTTCATCGCCGCCGCCCCCGCGAACATGACCGTACTGGTCGCCCGCCGCGCCGCGACGACCCCCAACCGCGCCGCGCCCTACCGGCGCGTGATCATCGCGAATATCAGGGTGGACGCCGCAAGCCGCACCCTCGTCCCGCAGCTTCGCGCCGCGTTCGCCACCGCGTGCTGGCAGCGGGAGACATCCCCCGCCGCCATCACCATTTTCGACAATCTCTGCCTCAGGCCGAAAGCGCCGCCGGCTCGGTCCGCTCCCGCTTGACCATCAGCTTGTTCAGCGCGTGAATATAGGCCCGCGCCGCCGCCACGATGGTGTCGGTATCGGCCCCCTGCCCATCGACGAGCTTGCCGTCCTCTTCGAGCCGCACGCCGCAACGGGCCTGCGCATCGGTCCCCTCGGTCACGGCGCCCACGGTGAACAGCCGCAACTCCGCCTCATGCGGCGCAATCGCGCGGATCGCATTGAACGTCGCATCCACCGGCCCGTCGCCATGCGCCTCGTGCTGATGGATCACCCCATCCACGTCGAGTTCCAGCACCGCGCGCGGCTGCGCCTTGGAACCCGACCACACTTCAAGGGACACGAATTTGATCCGGCTCCGGTCGCGCACCACGGTCTCGTCGAACAGCGCGGTGATATCCTCGTCGTAAACCAGCTTCTTGCGGTCGGCCAGATCCTTGAACCGGCGGAACGCATCGTTCAGCGCATTGTCGCCGACCTCGCCATAGCCCAGGGCACGGAGCTTGTCGCGAAACGCAGCGCGCCCGGAATGTTTGCCCAGCACCAGGCTGGTCTTCTGCCAGCCCACCGATTCCGGGGTCATGATTTCATAGGTCGCGGCGTTCTTCAGCACCCCGTCCTGATGAATCCCGCTCTCATGGGCAAATGCATTGCGCCCGACGATCGCCTTGTTCGGCTGCACGTCGAACCCGGTGATCGCGGCCAACAGCTTGGAGGTCCGCAAAATCCGCGTGGTGTCGATCCCGTTGTTGAACGGCACCGCATCGTGCCGGGTGCGGATCGCCATCACCACTTCCTCAAGCGCGGCATTGCCCGCCCGCTCGCCGATGCCGTTGATCGTGCATTCGATCTGCCGCACCCCGGCCTTCACCGCGGCAATCGTGTTCGCCACCGCGAGGCCGAGATCGTTGTGATTATGCGTCGAGAAAATCACCCCGTCCGCCCCCGGCACCCGCTCGCGCAGCATCGTGAAAATCCGCGCGATATCCTCGGGCACCGCATAGCCGACGGTATCGGGAATATTGATCGTGCTCGCCCCCGCCCGGATCGCCGCCTCGACGCAGCGGCACAGGAAATCGGGATCGGTCCGGCTGCCGTCCTCGGCCGACCATTCGACATCATCGGTAAACTCGCGCGCCAGCGCGACCGACCGCCCGACCGCTTCGAGCACGGCCTCCGGCTCCATCCGCAGTTTGTATTTCATGTGCAGCGCGGAGGTCGAAATGAAGGTGTGGATGCGCTTGCGCTCGGCGGGTTTCACCGCCTCCGCCGCGCGCAGGATATCCTCGCGCCCCGACCGCGCCAGCCCCGCGATCACCGGGCCGCGAATGCTCTGCGCGATCCGGTTGACACTCTCGAAATCGCCAGCGCTCGCAATCGGAAACCCGGCCTCGATCACATCGACCCCGAGTTCCATCAGCGCCTCGGCCATCCGCAGCTTCTCGTCGATATTCATCGAGAACCCGGGGGATTGCTCGCCATCGCGCAAGGTGGTGTCGAACATGATGACGCGGTCATCAGCGATCGCGCCGAAATTAGGATGATTGATGGTCATGAAAACTCTCGCTTCTGCAACAAATCAGATGTGTTGTGCCGACAATCCAATCCCCTGTGCGTTCCGGCGGTCAGCCGGGCGTCACGCCCAGGGGTCGATAAGTCGAAGCGAAAGCGGCGCGCGCCGAAGCAGCCCAGCGAGGGTCGAAGCAATCTCGGAACGGATCGCCGTTTCGGTCATGCCACCCGCCTAGCACCCCCATCCCGATCCCGCAAGCGGTTGCAACCCAGCCTCCCGCCCTAGGCCTGACGCGCGAACACCACCACGCTCTCCAGATGCCGCGAGGCCGGAAACTGGTCGATCGGTGTCACCGCCACCACGCCGAACCCGCCTTGGCGCAGCCATTTCGCCTCGCGCGCCAGCGCCTCGGCATTGCAGCTCACGTAAATCACCCGCGCCACATTCGATTCAATAATCGCGCGCATCTGCGGCCCCGCCCCGTCGAATGGCGGATCGAGCACCACCGCCGCCGCGCCCGTCAGTTCCCTCGCGGTCACCGGCCGGCGTGCCAGATCGCGGTTTTCCACCGCCACCCGCCCGGTCACGCCCGCGAGCCGCGCCGCCGCCTCCAGCGCCGCGCAGGCTTGCTTGCTGCCCTCGAATGCCTGAACCCGCGCCTGCGCCAGCAACGCCCCGGTCAGCGTCCCCACCCCGGCATATAACTCGACGATGCGCGATTTACGGGTCAGTTTTCCCGGCAACCCCGCCATCACCGCCGCCCGGATCGCGGCCTCACCCGCCACGGTCGGCTGCAGAAACGCCCCCGGCGGCGGTGTCACCACCAGCCCGCCGACATCGAGCGTCACCGCGCCGGCCACCAGCACCGGCTCATCGCCCAGACTGATCCGCACCAGCCCCTGCTCCCGCGCGAACGCCACCAGCCAGGACCGATCCGCCGCACTCGCCTCGCCATCGAGCACCACCGACACATCGAGCCCGTGATCCAGCGCATTGATCAGCACGCTGCCCGACTTCCGAAACCCGCCGAGCCGCCCGAGCAACACCCGCAACGGCCCGATCAGCGCCGCAATCGAAGGCAGGGCCAGCGGACATTCCACGATATCCACCACCTCGCGCGACCGCGCGGCATGAAACCCCAGCCGCACCGCGCCCGCCACCCGCATCGCCGCGAAATCGACCCGCCGCCGCGTTCCCATCGGCACCAGCACCATCGGTGCGATCGCCGCATCGCCGAACCCGGCCTGCGCCAGTGCGTCCACCAGGGTCTGCCGTTTCTCCGCCTGGTAGATCGCCGCCGGCACATCCTGCTCGGTACAACCGCCGCAAATGCCGAAATGCCGGCAAACCGCCGGCACCGTCTCGAAACTGCTCATCGACCTAGTTACCTTCCCGCGCCTCGATGATCACATGCGCATAGGCATACGGATACTCATCGGTCAGCGATACATGGATAAACGGCGTCTTTCCCGGCGGAATCAAGCGCGCCAACTGCACCGCAGCCCCGCCGGTCAACGCCATGGTCGGCTGGCCCGAGGGGAGATTGACCACGCCGAGATCCGAAAAGAACACCCCGCGCCGGAACCCGGTGCCCAATGCCTTCGCACAGGCTTCCTTCGCCGCGAACCGCTTGGCATAGCTCGACGCCCGCTGGTGCACCCGCCGCTCGGAGCGGGCCCGCTCGATCCCGGTGAAAATCCGCAGCACGAACCGGTCGCCGAACTTGGCGAGGGTCTCCTCGATGCGGTGGATGTCGCAGAGGTCGGAACCGATGCCGATGATCATGAGGGAAGGCGTTCTTTTTTGAAAAAAAGAACGAAAAAACTTTCGCTCCATTGGGCACCAGCCGCGCCAACGCCCGTGCCCCGACGAATAAAAGTTTTTTGCTTCTTTTTTACAAAAAAGAAGCCTTTTTCCTCCCGATCCTTCAGTCCCCTCACGTCCGCGCCCGATCCACCTGCGCCACCCCGCCCGCCGCCCGCAGCCCGGCGATCACCTGTGACAGATGCCGCAGATCCCGCACTTCGACATCCATGAGGCACTCGAAAAAATCCTGCTGGCGGTGGACGATTTTCAGATTCGCGATCGCCCCGTCCTGCTTGGCCACCGCGTTGGCAAGGTTGG
>JAQTXO010000269.1 GCA_028688765.1 Acidiphilium sp.
TTCTGACCAGGCCGGACCTGGCCCGGTTGAGCGAGCTTGTGCGCGAAGCGCTGGAGCCGGGCGGTGTGGTGCTGCTGGTTAATTATACCGGGCGGCCGGGGGAGCCGGCGAGTGGTGATCCGCTGACCGGGGATGAGGCCGCCGAGGCGTTCATCGATCTGACCCGGTCGTATCTGGCGCGGTCGGTGCATCACCGGGCATCGTCCTATCGGCTCGACCGGCTTGAGCCGGTCGACAGCGTTTGAGCCACCGGCTTGAGCCGGTCGACAGGGTTTGAACCACCGGCTGGAGCCGGTTGGGGGCGGTTGATCAGAAGACGATGTGGTCGGGTTGCCGGGCGGTGGCGATTTCGGTGGGGGTGGGCTTGCGGCGGAGGGTGAGTTGGTCGCCGTGACGCGCGATCAGGCCGATTGTGGCGAAATGGTCGAGCCAGCCGTCCATCGGCCAGATCCCCCAGGTTTCATGGAATAGCCGGGCGTTGCGCAGGATGTCGTCGAAATGCTGGAGCGGCGGGGCGAACACCGGATGATGCTGGTGGAATGCGCCGGGACCGCCAGCGAGCAAAATGTCGAGCCCGGCGCGGTCGGCGCGGAAGGCAAGGTCGGTGTCTTCGGCGCCGTAGCCGGTGAAGCGTTCGTCGAATCCGCCGAGGGACGCGAAGCGGGCGGCGCGGACGCCGAAGGCGACGGACCAGAACAGGCCGGGATGGGGGGCGGTGGTCACGCCGTCGGAGGGAAAGCGCCGCGCTTCGTGTGTGACGGCCCGGGATAGCAGTGCGGCCTGGGTCCAGCCCGATTGCACGGCGCCGGCGGGCAGGTAGTGGATTTCAGGGCAGATCAGCGCGTCGTGGCGGTCCAGCAGGTCGGACATGGTGGCAGGCAGGCCCTGCATCGGGATGCAATCGACATCGAGGAACAGGAGATTGGGCTGGGTCGCGGCGGCGGCGGCAAGGTTGCGGGCGGCGGCGAGGGGGAGGGTGGCGGCGGGACGAGTGAGGATGCGGACCGGAAATGTGGTGGGGGTGAGGGTGATCGGCTCCTCGTCCATCGCGACGATGACGAGTTCGCCGGGCGGCGGATCGCTGCGGGTCAGGCCTTCGACCAGCCGGGTGAGGTGGGCGTGGCGGCCCTTGACCAGAGTGAGGACGCTGATCCCGGCTGTCATGCGGCGTTGGCGAGCGCCAGGAGATCATCGACGGCGCGGGCGGGGGCAGTCGGGTCGTGGAGGCGCGCGGGGATTTCGGGGTCGAGCCGGGCGGCGCGGGCGAGCAGGTCGGGCCAGAGCGCGGGAGCGGGCCAGGAGGCGGTGACGATGGCGGCGCCCAGACGTCGGAGCGCGGCGGCCTTGCGCTGCTGCTCGTGGTAGGGGCGCGCTTCGGGAATGCAGATGAACGGGCGGTTGACCGCGAGCACCGCGCCGACCAGTCCATCCCCCGCGCCGCCGACCACGATGGCGGCCTCGGCGATGTCCTGAGCCGGGGTTTCGGACCAGCCGAGGATGGCGAGATTGGATGGAGCGGCGGCGGCGGGCGTGACCGGGCCGATGCAGCGCCATTCGTGGTCCGGTGTGGCTTCAGCTGCGGCGGCGATCAGGTCGCCATCGTAGCCGGGCCCGCCCTGGCCCGCGACGACGAGGACGATGCGCCCGCCGTGCCGGGGGCTCGGCGTTGCGCGGGTCAGGCCCGGAATATAGCGGGTTTTTTCCATGATCCAGCGCGGGGTGACGGGATCGTCGAGGTCGCGGTGGAACGGGGCGATCAGGTGATGGGCGGCGCGGAAGATGGTTTCGTGCGGCGGATCATAGCGGTCGCCGGAGAGGCGGACATAGGCCATCGGAACCGAGGCGATGACCGCGAGCAGGGCGATTTCGACCGACACGTCGACGATGAACAGGCCCGGGGCATGGTCGTCGATGGCGGTGGCGATTGCGGCGACGCGGCTGCGGATGCCGGGATGGTCGCGGGGCGCGTAGTGCAGGGCCGGGGCGGTCGCATCCTCGATGGGTGCGCGGGTGGGTTGATCGTCCGCGAGGTCGATGGAGGCGATATCGGCGGTGCGCCCGGCGAGGCCGGTGCCGAGCAGGACGAACTCGCGCGGGGCGTGGGACGCGATGGCGAGAGCGCGGTCGAGATGGCCGCGACCCTGATGATGGACGTAATAGAAAACCGGCCGGCTCATGAGGCCGTTGCGGCGATGCCGAGTTTGGTATCGTCGGGCATGGGCGGCAGGTTGCGTTCGGCGAGCGGGATCGCGGCATCGCCGGCTTTGGCCCGCAGCTCCCGCCGCCACGCAGCGCGGCGGCGCCAATGGTCGAGACCGGGGACCAGCGGTTCGACGCCGGCTTCGGCATGTTCGAACAGGGTGGTCATCGAGGCCGCCATACCGCCGACCGCGCGCCCGGTGCGGCGGGGGGAGACGCGGGTCCAGACCTTGTCCGAATGGGTCAGGCGGCCACCGGCGGCGCAGGCGGCTTCGACCAGCGCGCGGTCCTCGCCGAGCGGCAGGGCGGGCACGCCGCCGATCGCGCGGTAGAGGCAGCACCGGATCGCGAGGCTGGCCCCGGTATGGTCGCCGTGGCGCGGCGGCCGGTCCCAAGGGAGGGGGTCGATCTCGTCCTCGATCGCCCGGACGGCGCGCCAGTACTGCGCCCAGAGCAGATGCAGGCGCATCACCGGCGGGGGCAGGCTGGCTTCGTCCGCCAGGTCGAGACGGCCGCCGATGATGTCGGCCCCGGCGACTGCCTGAGCAAGAATTGCGGCGATCCAGCCGGGCGGGGGCGTAGTATCGGCGTCGGTCGTGATGATGAGGGCGTCGGGGTCGTCGCCGAGATATTCGGCGGCGTGTTCCATGGCGTGGCGGCGAGCGCTGCCGGCATGGGCGCGATCGGGCGGGAACTCCTGTTCGAGCAGATCGATCGCGAGGCGGCCGGATATGGTCGCGGGGTGGGCGGCGATGACGGCGGCGGAACGATCGGTCGTGTTGTTCAGGCACAGAGAAAGCGAGATTCTGCCGGGAACGGTTTGGACGGCCAGATGGTCGAGCAGCGCGCCGAGATGGTCGGCTTCATCGCGGGCGGGCAGGGCGATCCGGAACGGCGAGGTCATGCGGCACGCCGGATGGTGTGGGGTTCGATCAGCGATTCGTAGAGGGACTCGTAATCGTCGACCATGCGCTCGGCATCCCAGTTCGCCGCGGCGTGGGCGCGGCAGGCGGCACGATCGAAATGCCGGGCGGCGCGTGCCGCGGCGGCGAGATCGGCAGGCGCTTCGCCGTCGATCAGCACACCGCAGCCCGGGTCGAGCAGTTCGGGCAGGGCGCCGCGCCGGAAACCGGCGATGGGGGTGCCGCAGGCTAGAGCTTCGGCAATGACGAGGCCGAACGGTTCCTCCCAGCGCGGGGTGCACAGGCACACGCGGGCACCTCCCACAAGCCCGGCCAACGCTTGATGATCGAGATGGCCCTCATACGTGATGGTGGGAGAGAGCAGCGGCGCGATAACACTGTCGAAATAACCGGGATCAGCGCGCGGGCCGGCGAAGCGGAGCGTGGCTCCCGCCAGGTTGGCGGCGGTCATGGCCACGTCCAGTCCTTTTTCCGGCACAATCCGGCCGTGCCAGACCCAGTAGGGCGCCCGGTCAGGATGGGGTTGGTAGGCGAAGCGAGTGAGGTCGATCCCGTTGGGGATGATGTGATCGACCGGTACGACCGCCGCCCATGCAGCCTGTGTGGTGCGGGAGATTGCAACAAACCGGTGGGTGGAGTTGGTGGCCTGCGCATTTACCTGAGCGGCAGCGTAGGCGAGGGTTTCAAACGGCGGGGTGTGCAGGGTGGTGACCATCGGCATCTTCAGGGTCGTGACGCGTTCAAGAGGGGTGTAGTGCAAGCTGTTGTTGTGGATGATGTCAAACGAGCCGTGGGCGAGGTGCTCCATGAGCATCGCGTAAGCCCGGTGTTCGATCTTTTGGCTTATGACGGAATTCGGGCCGGTCGGGGCGCAGAGGGGAACCAGCCCTGGGGTTTCCGAACCGCCAGAAGCAAATAAGGTGACGGCGTGGCCGCGGGCGCGGAGCGCGGTGGCAAGGCGATGCGTGTGCATTTCGAGACCGCCGGCGAAGGGTTCGCGTATGGCATATTTCAGGTGACTGATTATCCCAATATTCATTGCCGCCCTGCAGTCCTTCACTGTGATGATGTCACAGAGGTGTGAACGGTGCCGATAAAAAGCGACTCGTTAAAGTCGATTTAATTTGGATCGGTATTGTTCTGTTCACGGATTCAGTAACGGGGCACTCTTTTTGGTCTGAGAGGCCATTTCGGAATCAACGCGGAATGTGTTCTGCGCGGAGTTGGATGGCCGGCACGGCTGTTCAACGCTTGGGTCTAGCGAGAAGTGAGAGGAGGTATCGGACGCCGGCCAGTGCTGCGCGATATCGGTCCTGTTTCATGGTGCCGATCTTGCTTACCATGAGGATATTGAAGCCGAAGCTGCGCATACGTGCGAATATGCCTGGATTGGTTCGGATCCGCGACAGGTCTTCGCCCATGGTGACATCCCGCGTGTAATGCGAGGTATTTTCTATTTTCCAGTGCGCGCGGATAGCCTTGGCGGCGCGAGCGGCAGTGATGGGGCGGTTCGCGACGTAGAAGGCGGTTTCGCTTGTCTGGCGAAGCAGCCCGGTTGAGGGATTGCGTGTCGCGACCGAGCGTTCGACTAACCCGGAATGGAACCAGATCCGTTGATTAAGCTCACCGCCGCTACCACCAGACCCGCGCTTGAGAAGCCACACCCCCAGACTCGCAACATGTGTGGACGGCCCGTGAGGTTCAAGTAGGACTGTGCAAGATTTAATGGCGGTTCGAAAGCGGTCATGTGTCCGGCCTGTTGCGCGGCTGCGT
>JAQTXO010000270.1 GCA_028688765.1 Acidiphilium sp.
GCTCGACATGTTCGATCTCGATGATGGCAGCGCCGTGCTGGTCATTCGCAAAGGAACCGCCTGAGCACCACCGCATCGCGCCCCGCACCGTAGTAATCGGCACGAAGGCCGCACTCCTCGAACCCGGCGCTGCGGTAAAGCCCACGCGCCGCCGCATTTCCCGCCGCAACCTCCAGAAACAGCGTCGCCGCCCCCCGGCATCGCGCTTCCGCGATCACCCGATCGAGCAAGCGCCGCGCAAGGCCCTGCCGTCGCATCGCGGGCACCACGCCGATCGTCAGGATTTCAGCCTCATCCGCCACCGCCCGCGCCATCACCATCCCGCCGGCCTCGCTCAGAAAGCCGAACACCAGCGGCGTGGCGAACAGAACAGCGATCTCCCGCGCGGACCACGCCTCCGCCCCGAAAGCCGCCCGATGCACCGCCGCCATCGCCTCGCAATGCACGCCCGAGACCGCGACGATCCCGCCCGTCATTGCGGCGCGGGGCGCAACCCGCCGCTCGGCAGCTTCGCTTCCGGCGGATCGACATAAAGCGGCATCGCCGCCCGCAAGGGCAGCCCCGCCGCCAGATGAAGCCGCAGGGCCGCCGCCATCGCCGTCGCGGAACAGGCCCGCGCATCGGTCAGCATCACATCGAACCCGCGCGCCGCCAGCCGCGCCGCAACCGCCCCGGCCTGCTCACCGGCCAGCGCGATCGGCCCCTCCGGTTCGGGCAGATCGGTCTCGTCGAACCCGGCAGCCACCCCGTCCCGCTCCAGAAACACCCGCCCCCGCCGCGCGGTCAGCGCAACCCAGAGCGGCCGTCGCAACATGGGAAACGCGGCCGAAAACGCCTCGCCCATGGCAATCCCATGAACCGGCACGTCAGCCGCGAGCCCGACGCCCTGCGCCACCGCGATCGAGGCCCGCAACCCGGTGAAACTCCCCGGTCCGATCGTCACCCCGATCGCATCGAGGTCGCCCGCCGCAATCCCCGCCGCGCCGATGCACTCGGCAATCCAGACCGGCAAAATATCAGCGAGCCCGGTCTCCGGCGCGCCAGATCGTTCGGCCACCACCCGCTCGCCATCGAGCACCGCAACCCGCGTCCCGCGTTGCGCCGCATCGATCACCAGAACATGCCGCGCCATCACGCCAGAACGCAGGCCTCGTCGAAATCGAGGCGCGGCGACCGCTCGAACGCATCCTCCGCGACACCACGCCCGAGATTGATCAGAAAATTCGATTTCCACCCCTGATCGGACAGAAACAACTGATCCACCTTGGCCCGGTCGAAGCCGGACATCGGACCGCAATCCAGCCCGAGTGCCCGCGCCGCCATGATCAGATAGGCCCCCTGCAACGTCCCATTGCGAAACGCGGTCTCATCGGCCAGATCCGGATTGCCGGAAAACCAGCCCCGCGCATCGGCATGGGGAAACAGCTTCGGCAGCTTCTCGTAAAACAGCGGATCGAACGCAACGATCACCGTCACCGGTGCCGTCATCGTCTTCTCGATATTTCCAGGATTGAGCGCAGGCTTGAGCTTCTCGCGCGCCTCAGGCGTCCGCAGAAACACGAACCGCGCGGGCGAGGAATTCGCCGACGTCGGGCCGAACTTCACGATATCGTAAAGCTGCTGCAAAACCTCGTCGGAAACCGGCTCATCGGTCCACGCATTCTTGGTCCGTGCGGCGCGGAACAGCGTGTCCAGCGCCGCATCGTCAAGACTCACGCGGCCACCTGCTGGACCGAGGTCACCTCCGGCACGTAATGGCGCAGCAGATTCTCAATCCCCATTTTCAGCGTCGCCGTGGAGGACGGGCATCCCGAGCACGCCCCCTGCATATGCAGCGTCACCACCCCGGCGCGATACCCCCGGAACACGATGTCGCCGCCATCGCCGGCCACGGCAGGCCGCACCCGCGCATCGAGCAATTCCTTGATCTGATCGGCAATCGCCCGGTCCTCAGGATCGACATCCTCCGCCGCCGCAGCAGCATCGCTCATCATCACCGGCCGCCCCGACAGATAATGCTCCATGATCGCGCCGAGCACCTGCGGCTTGAGCGCCGGCCACGCCACATCGTCGCTCTTGGTCACAGAGACGAAATCCGAGCCGAGAAACACCCGCTCGACCGCCGGCAGTTCGAACAGAACCTTGGCAAGCGGGCTGATCGCCGCCGCCTCCGCACTGTCGAAATCCGCCGAACCCTGTTCGAGCACCACACGCCCGGGCAGGAATTTCAGCGTCGCAGGATTAGGCGTGACATCGGTTTCGATGAACATGGATATTCTCCTGATAAAACTGGCCCAAAAAAACTGGCCCAAAAACCGTCCCGGATAAACCGGACAACTCCAGTCCTTTCTATACCATTGCGACCGCGATCGCAAAAATCAACCGCCCCGCCAACATGCAAGCCGTCGCGCACGAACAACCCTCGGCCATGATTCCGCCACGCCCGTGCCGACATCCGGTCATCACCAAAGCTCTAAACTCGCCCACACCCAATCCCCCCTCGTGAAGGAGACCGCTCATGCGCTTGCGCAACCCATCTGCCCCGACCCTCGCTCCCGCCTTGGCCGCCCTGATCCTCGCCGCCGGCATCGCCACGTCAGGCATCGCCACCGCCGCCACAACCACCGCTCCGGCCGACAAAACCACCACCGCCACAAAATCCACCACCGGCACCACCACAACCATGACCCCGGCCCAGAAAGCCATGATCGCCCATGTCGACGCCAATCTCGCGAAATTGAAAAAATCGATCGGCATCACCACCGCCGAGGAATCGAGCTGGCACGGCTTTACCCAGGTCTCGCGCACCAACGCCCTCAACCTCGCCACCCTCTACCAGCAGCGCAGCAAGACCCTCTCGACCATGAACGCGGTCCAGAACATGGAATCCTACGCCGCCATCGCAGCCAAAAACGCCGACGACATGAACGCCCTCTCAGCCGCGTTCCAGACCCTCTACGCCAAGCTCACCCCCGCCCAGCAGAAAAAGATCGACACGTTGTTCCGCGCCCGCGCCGAAGCGATGACCGCGAAACATCTGAAAAAACTCAAACATAGCTGATATGCGTCTACCCTGACCGCGCCAGCACCAGCCGCCGGCGTCCCTGCATCAGCGGGATCACGCCGGCGACATCCTTCACCGCCTCGGCCACCACCACCCCGCCCAGTTGCGGCATCGCCCGCCGCCCCAGCCGCTCCAGCAGGTCGGCGGTGCTCAGATCCTTCCCGAACCCCAGCGGCGGAATCAGCAGCGCGACATCCCGCCGCTCGACCCGGAACAACGACCCCGCCAGCAACCGCCCGAGCTGCGCCGCGCTGTAAGGCTGGCCATGCCCGAACGGGGTCCGCTCCAGATACGCCCAGAGCGAGGCCCGGTTGGGCACCACCACGATCATCCGCCCCTCCGGCCGCAACACCCGCCACGCCTCGCGCAGCATCCGCCGCGCCGATTCCGCATGTTCCAACCCATGGATCAGCAGGAGCCGGTCGATACTGACATCCGCGAGCGGCAGGCAATCCTCCTCCGCCGCCGCACTGGCATTGGGCCGCGAAGCCGGCCAGCGCGCCGCCCCCATCTGCGCCGGCGTAATCATCACGCATCGCGCCGCCTGCTCGCGCCAAAGCCGCACGTAAGGTGCGGCATAACCCAGCCCCAGCACATCCAGCCCGGTCGCATCCGGCCACAACACCCCGAGACGCGCACGGATCTGGCGCGCCGCCATCACGCCGTGGCGCGTGGCATAGAAATCCGCCATCGTCGTCGCATCTATACTCATGCGAACGTTATAGCACTTCTGAAGGATCGATCATGTCCATCGCCTACGCCGGCCACACCGTCACCCGCGTCCCCATGCTGACCGACAACTACGCCTGGTACCTCTCCCGCGACGACGCCACCGCCTTCATCGACCCCGCCGATGCCGAAGCCGCCATCCTCGCGGTCGACCGCGAAGGCTCGAAGCTCGACTACGTCCTGCTCACCCACCATCACGACGACCACATCGCCGGCGCCCAAGCCCTCGCCGCCCGTTTCGGGGCCAAACTCGTCGGCAACGCCGCCGACGCACACCGCCTTCCCCCGCTCGACATCGCCCTGAACGACAACGACACGATCGATTTCGGCAGCGCCAAGCTCCGGATGATCACCACCCCCGGCCACACCACCGGCCACGTCACCTACGTGTTCGACGACATCATCGCCGCCGTCGGCGACACCTTGTTCAGCCTCGGCTGCGGCCGCATGTTAGAAGGCACGCCCGAAACCTTCCACACCAGCCTGCACCGCATTGCGACCCTGCCGCCCGACACCATGCTGCTCTGCGGCCACGAATACACCCTGGCCAATGCCCGCTTCGCCCGCAGCGTCGATCCCGACAACGAAGCCCTGATGGTCCGCGCCCGGGAAGTCGAACGCCTCCGCGCCGAGCGCGAACCCACCATCCCGGTCCGCCTCGCCGAGGAGCTTTTGACCAACCCCTTCCTCCGCGCCCAGACCCCCGAGGAATTCGCCCGCCTGCGCACCGCGAAGGACCAGTTCTGATGTCATGAACCTGTCTTTCTCACCCCCCACCCGGCGCGCTAACCCATCGGTCCCACCAATTCAGAGGGCGGCATGACAAAACATCACCACGGCAAACCCAACCCCCACCGTTTCGGCACGCCGATCGCCGAACATCACGGCCTGCACTCCCAACTCGCCCCGCTCAGTGAAGGCGCCGGCTTCCAGCCTCTTCCCCCGCCGACCGGCGAAGCCCCCTACCGGCTCGACCTCGCCAGCATCATCCCCGATCAGGTCGCCGCCATGAAAAAAGCCGGCGGCATGGCCCTGCACCTCATCGCCGATACCGGCGGCGTGCTCGACCCCACCCCCCACGA
>JAQTXO010000271.1 GCA_028688765.1 Acidiphilium sp.
AGATCGGTCAGGAATTCTTCCGCTGGGAGATGGCGACCGCGATTGCCGGTGCGATCATCGGGATCAATCCGTTCGACCAGCCCGATGTCGAAGCCAGCAAAATCAAGACCCGCGCGCTGACCGACGCCTACGAAAAGGGCGGCTCGGCACCCCATGACGAACCGTTGTTCCACGAGCACGGCGTGGCGATATTAGCCGATCCGAAAAACGCAACGGCGCTCGGAACCCACACCACGCTGGCCGCATACCTCAAGCAGCATTTCAACCGGGCGGACGCAGGCGATTACATCGCGATCCTCGCCTATATCGAGCGCAACGGATCGCATATCGCGGCGCTGGAGCAGATCCGCACCCATCTGCGCAATACCCGCAAGGTGGCGACCTGCCTCGGCTTCGGGCCCCGGTTCCTGCACTCGACCGGTCAGGCCTACAAGGGCGGACCCAACAGCGGCGTGTTTCTCCAGATCACGACCGATGATGCGAGGGACATTCCGGTGCCAGGCCACGCCTACAGTTTCAGCCAGGTCAAGGCAGCGCAGGCCGAGGGCGATCTGAGCGTGCTGGTCGAGCGGGACCGGCGCGTCATCCGGGTGCATTTCCAGAATGTCCAGCACGGGCTCGACGCGCTGCACAAAGCGATCATCCACGCGTATCACTGACAACAGCGAACGGAACAGCAGATGAAAATCGGAATTATCGGCCTTGGCCGGATGGGTGCGAATATCGCGCGACGCCTGATGCGCGATCATCATGAATGCGTGGTGTTCGACAAATCGGCCGATGCCGTCAAGGGACTTGAAAAGGATGGCGCAACCGGCACGGCTGATGTGGCAGGCATGATCAAGGCGTTGTCGACGCCGCGTGTGGTGTGGGTCATGCTGCCGTCCGGCAAGATCACCGAGGACACTATCGAGGCGCTGGCCGCGATAATGGAGAGCGGCGACATCATCATCGACGGTGGCAACAGCTTCTACAAGGACGATATCCGCCGCGCCGAAACCCTGAAGGCGCGCGGCCTGCACTATGTCGATGTCGGAACCTCGGGCGGGGTCTGGGGCATCGATCGGGGCTATTGCATGATGATCGGTGGCGAGGCCGATATCGTCAAACATCTCGATCCCATCTTCAAGACTCTGGCCCCCGGTATTGGCGCGATCGACCGCACACCCCATCGTGACGGTCACGATCCCCGCGCCGAACACGGCTATATCCACGCCGGGCCGGTCGGTGCCGGGCATTTCGTCAAGATGGTCCACAACGGCATCGAATACGGTTTGATGCAGGCTTATGCGGAAGGTTTCGACATCCTGCGCAACAAGGCGTCGGCCGATCTGCCGGAATCGCAGCGATATGATCTCAACCTTGCCGATATTTCGGAAGTCTGGCGGCGCGGCAGCGTGATTTCGTCCTGGCTGCTTGATCTGACGGCATCCGCTCTGGCCAAGGATGAGAAACTCGCCGATTTCACCGGCTTCGTCGAGGATTCCGGCGAAGGCCGCTGGACCATCGAGGCGGCGATCGAGGAAGCGGTGCCGGCGGAAGTGCTCACCGCCTCGCTGTTCGCGCGCTTCCGCTCGCGTCAGGATCATACATTCGGCGAAAAGATGCTCTCCGCGATGCGCCAGGGTTTCGGCGGCCATCTCGAACAGGGTCATACTCCGGTCAGGAAAGGCGATTGATCATGGCAGATCTCATCCCCCATCCGCATGGCGAACCCGCGACTGCGGCGAAGCCGGCATCGGCGAAGCCTCCCGGCCCGTGCGCCATCGTCATTTTCGGGGCAGGGGGTGACCTGACCAAGCGGTTGCTGATGCCGGCGCTGTACAATCTTGCCAATACCGGCCTGACACCGGAAAAATTCGTCCTGATCGGCGCCGATATCGCCAAGCGCAGCACGGATGACTGGAAGTCCTCGCTGCACAAGACCCTCGAAAGCTTCATCGGCGATCCGAACGCGGAAGACCAGATCAAGGCCATCGACGAAGCGAACTGGTCGAAGCTCGCTGCGCACATGTCCTACGTTCAGGGCGACTTCACCGATGCGGGCTTCTACACCGCACTGAAGACAGAGCTTGAAAGCCTGGAATCCCAGCACGGCACCGGCGGCAACCGATTGTTCTACCTTGCCGTGGCGGACCGGTTTTTCGGCACCATCGTCGAGCATCTCGGGGCGGCCGGTCTGGTCGAGCACAAGAATGACGAAAACGCGCCCTGGCGGCGGGTGGTGATCGAGAAACCCTTCGGCCACAGCCTTGATTCGGCCAAGGCGCTCAATGCCCAGGTGCTGAGCGTGCTCAACGAGAAACAGGTCTACCGGATCGATCATTTTCTCGGCAAGGAGACCGTCCAGAACATCATGGCGCTGCGCTTCGGCAACGGCATGTTCGAACCGATCTGGAACCGCGACCGGATCGATCACGTCCAGATCACGGTGGCGGAGACCGTGGGCGTCGAAGGCCGCGGCAAATTCTACGAACAGACCGGCGCGCTGCGCGACATGGTGCCCAACCACGTGTTCCAGCTTCTCGCCATGGTCACGATGGAGCCGCCGGTCGGCTTCAAGCCCGAGGCGATCCGCGACAAGAAATACGAGTTGTTCGCCGCGATCGAAACCCTCGCCGACAACGATGCGGTTCGTGGCCAGTATGGCAAAGGCACGGTCGCCGG
This sequence comes from Acidiphilium sp., assembly GCA_028688765.1. Classification (GTDB taxonomy): domain Bacteria; phylum Pseudomonadota; class Alphaproteobacteria; order Acetobacterales; family Acetobacteraceae; genus Acidiphilium; species Acidiphilium acidophilum. The sequence continues at coordinate 2,668 of JAQTXO010000271.1, forward strand.
TAAGCCGGTGATCGCCTATCGCGAGGAGCCCGACGTCGCGAAAGACTCAGCGACCGAAACCTATGTCGGCATGCGGCTCAAGATCAATAACTGGCGCTGGGCCGGCGTGCCGTTCTACATCCGCACCGGCAAGCACATGTCCTGCCGGATGACCGAAATCGCCATCCAGTTCAAGAAGGCGCCGCTCGCCGCCTTCCAGGATACCTCGCTCGATACCCTGCCGCCCAACTGGCTGGTGCTGCGGATTCAGCCGGATGAAGGCATCGCCCTGCAATTCGAGGTCAAGCACCCCGGCCAGACCATGCGGCTCGCGCCGGCCAATATGGAGTTCCGCTACCGCGACTGGTTCACCCCGGAACCGAACGTCGGATACGAAACTCTGCTCTACGACTGCATGATCGGCGATCAAACCCTGTTTCAGCGCGCCGACATGGTCGAGGAAACCTGGCGCGTGGTGCAAGGCGTGCTCGACCATTGGGGCAGCACCACGCCCGGCGATTTCCCCAATTACGAAAGCGGCGGCCCGGGGCCGGACGCGTCCGATGCCCTGCTCTCCGACGACGACCCCACCCGGCACTGGCGCCCGGTCGCCCTGCCGGCCAAGGACCCGCGCGCATGAGCCGTGCGATCGATCTGGTTCTCGCCGATGTCGATGGCACGCTCGTGACAGGCGAGAAGGTGCTCACCGAGGCGGCGAAGCGCGCGGTTCATGATCTCCATGCGGCGGGGATCAAATTCGCGATCACCAGCGGTCGCCCCCCGCGCGGCATGGCGATGGTCAGCCAGCCTCTTGCCATCGACACGCCGATCGCCGGGTTCAACGGCGGCGTGCTGATGGCGCCCGACATGGAAACCGTTCTCAATTCCTACGACCTGCCCGGGGACGTCATCCAGACCGCGCTCGATCTGCTGGGCGAGCATGGGCTCGATGCCTGGGTGTATACCAAAAAGCGCTGGCTGATCCACGATGTCTCGGCCCCGCACGTCGCGCGCGAGGCAAAGACCGTGCAGTTCGAGGCGGAGGTGGTGGCGCGATTCTCCGCCGACGATCTGAATTCGGTGGTCAAGATCGTCGGCGTGACCGACGATAAATCCAGGATGAAGGCAGCGTTGCAGGCCGCGACGAAGGAATTCGGCAATCGGGTTACGGCGGCCTGTTCGCAACCCTATTATCTCGACATCACCAACGCCAAAGCCAACAAGGGTGCTGTGGTCGATGAACTTTCGCAGCGGCTCGATATTCCGCGCGACCGTATCGCGACCATCGGCGACATGCCGAATGACGTGACCATGTTCAAGCGCAGCGGCATGTCCATCGCGATGGGCAACGCGGATGACGAGGTGAAATCGAGCGCTAAATTCACCACCGACAGCAACGAGAACGAAGGCTTCGCCAAGGCGATTCGCAAATTCATCCTCGATGGAGCGACTTCATGACACCCGCTCATGGTGAACTCATGGTGGTCGAGACCGCCGAGGCATTCGCGGAAGCGGGAGCGCGGCTGTTTGCCGATGCCGCCGCAGCGGCACAGGGCCGGTTCGTCGCCGGACTTGCCGGGGGTTCGACCCCGAAATCGATCTACCGGCGGCTTGCCGAACCCCCTTACCGCACGTCGCTCCGCTGGGACGCCATGGACCTCGTGCTCGGCGACGAGCGCTTCGTCGCCCATGACAGCCCCGACAGCAACCTTCATATGATCAGGGGCGCGCTGATCGATCGTCTGGACCATCCGGTCGGCGGGCTGCACGCCGTGCCCTTCGAGGGACTGACCGTCGATCGCGCCGCCGCGGCCTACGAGCAGACGCTCAAAGCTCTCTACGGTCATGAAACCCTCAGACCGGACCAGCCGTTTTTCGATATCTGCTTCCTCGGCATGGGCGATGACGGGCACACCGCATCGCTCCTGCCGGGTCAGTCCGATCTGCTCGATGAACGGCAGCGTTGGGTTCTCCCGGTCACCAAAGGCCGTCCCGAGTCGCGCGTGACCCTGACCTACCCGGTGCTCGAAAGTTCCCGTGTCGTGGTGTTCGTGGTCTCCGGCGAAGGCAAGCGCGCGATGCTGGATGCGATCCTGTCAGGGCGGGACACCACGGTTCCCGCGGCACGGCTTCAGCCGCAGGGGCGGCTGATCTGGCTCGCCGACCGCGCCGCCGCAGGCCGCTGGGCATCGTAGATAG
>JAQTXO010000272.1 GCA_028688765.1 Acidiphilium sp.
CGCAATTATTATGCGGCCAAGAGAAAAAAAATCCACAACCGGATGCATCCGACTGGATGGCTGGATCGTAGGTGGATTTGAGTCGCAATATCCTCCCGTCGCCCGATCATGAAGATTGAGCCCGGCTCATGTTGCACTGCGAAATAGTCCGGCTGATCTACTGTACACGAGATCTTGATTGTCACCAAAATCACACACCGCGGCTTAATATGTGACTTAGCTTAATCCGGAACTTTACTTGCCTAAGTGTGCGCCTCTAAATTATGTGCGTCGGCACCAATAATTCGGCAATAGGAGGTTAAAATGGGAATGTTCCCACTCAAAAAACGTCTCAAGTTCACATCGATCATCGGCGGCTTCGCAATGATGGCGACGGCTGCGCTCGTCGCATCGCCGGCAGCCCAGGCCCACAGCACCATGTTCTCCCAAGGCGGCATCAACGCCACCGGCGGCGTGACCTCCATCACCGGCGCAGCCGGCGGCGGCCTCAATCCTCTCGCGTTTATCGGCGGCTACGAAACCGATGATCAGATCGGCGGCACCGCTTTCTACTCGCATGATATTGCCGGCAGCTATTCCCTGAATGCCGGTGGCGCACTGATCGGCTTTTATAATCGCGTCGAAGTTTCAGTGGCGCGCGACAATTTCGATCTCGGCAATCCCGGCGCATCGCTCGGCCTCGGCTCCGATTTCAACCTCGAACAGAACGTCATCAGCGTGAAGGCGCGCCTGTTCGGCAATCCGGTCTATGATCAGGAATCGCTCGAGCCGGTGGTTTCGGTCGGCCTCCAGTATCATGAGAACGTCAGTGCCGCGTTCCCCGGCACCAACCGCAACATCGTCGACGTGCTCGGCGCCCATCCGGACGGCACGTCCTTCTATATCGTGGCGACGAAACTGTGGCTCGATGGCTTGTTCGGCCACTACACCGTTCTCAGCGCCGGTCTGAACGTGACCAACGCCAACGACGAAGGCCTCCTCGGCTTCGGCGGCACCAACGCGGTCGGCCAGTACAAATCCGGCTACCATGTCGAACCTTTCGTCACCGCGGCTTATTTCCTCAACCGCAAAGTGGCGATCGGCGGCGAATATCGTGATCAGCCGAGCTTCCCGGTCGGCGTCGGCGCCGGTCTGAACCTCAACCAGGGCGGTGCGTGGAAAGATCTGTTCCTCGCCTACTTCCCGAACAAGAACCTCTCGATCACTGCGGCGTATGTCGATCTCGGCACGATCGGGAATGCAGTCTCCGGCGGCAAGGTCATCGATGTGAAGAACTCGAATGGTCTCTATTTGTCCCTGACGGCCTATTTCTGATCCAATCACGAAGGAATCGTCTCAATGAACAAGTTACGCTTCGCTCTCATGTCCGGCGCGATGACACTGGCGCTCGGTCTGGCCACCGCCGTACCGGCCCAGGCGGCGACAAACTACTATCAGGAGTTCGGTGGCAAGGCCGGCATCACCGCCCTGATCAACCAGTTCGTCGCGAACGTCGCGGCTGACAAGCGGATCAACTTCTACTTCGCCCACACCAACATCCCCGCCCTCAAGGCGGCGTTGGTGGCCCAGGTCTGCAACGCCGAGGGTGGCCCATGCGCATTCGACATGAACATGCGGACCATCCACGAGCACATGGGCGTGACCCAGAACGCGTTCAACGCCCTCGCCGAGGACATGATCCGCGCGATGGACCATGAGCAGATCCCGACTGCGGCGCAGAACAACCTGCTGGCCAAGCTGGCTGCCATGGAGCCGCAGATCGTCACCCGATAAGGTTCGGCATTTCCCGACCTTAGATAGCCAAGGAGATCGACATGACCGAATTTCGGATCAATCGCCGCACCTACCTGAAAGCCGCATCCGCCGGACTGGCGGGGACCGTGGCGGCGGTCGCCTTTGCCGGCACCGCCCGAGCGTCGAGCAAGGCGACCAAGGCCCAGGCCGGTTATGTCGATCATCCCGGCACCGGCGGGGCCCAGTGCTCTACCTGTGCGAACTACATCCCGACGGGATCGAAATGCATGCAGGTTCAGGGCGTGGTCTCCCCGCACGGGTTCTGCAATTATTACGCGCCCAAAGGCTGACGCGACCGCTTCACACTCACGCTGAACCCTACCTCTCGTATCAGTGATACCACCGGTTCATCCCGCGTTCATTTGGGGTGGACCGGATCGCTCATATAGTTCACAACGCGCCTGATGGAGAGCCGGATCGAGCGATTATGCGTGGAAAACGGGCTCAAAATGACCGGCCCGCGCCGCGCCATCGCCCGCATCCTGTCCGAGGTCGATGGTCATCCGGACGTCGATGAACTTCACCGCCTCGCCCACACCCTCGACCCGAGGATTTCCCTTGCCACGGTCTATCGCACCGTCCGCCTGTTCGAGCAGCACGGCATCCTCGAACGGCGCAGCCTCGGCAGCCGCCGGGCGCGTTACGAAATGTCCGGCGAGCACGATCATTTCCATCTCATCGACCAGGAGAGCGGCAAAGTCATCGAATTCGACGAACCCGAAACCGAAACGCTGATGCGCCGCGTCGCCGCCCGCCACGGCTTCGATCTCGTCTCATTGAAAATCGAGTTGTTCGGTCGCAAACTCCGCTCCGAGAGCCCGCCCGACCGGTCAGACGATGCCAGGAAGACCGTTGAACCGGCAGGAGAGCCGCGATGACCGTGCGCACCGCAACCCTGCCGACCACCCTCTGCGGCGAGGATGGATTCGAGGAAGTCCGCGCCGGCAATCTCGGCGTCCGCCTCGCGGCGACGCCCGATGAACTCGACGCTGCCCAGGCCCTGCGCTTTCAGGTCTTCTACGAGGAACTCGGCGCAAAACCCGATGCCGACACCCTCGCCCGCCGCCGCGATCATGACCGTTTCGATGCCGACGCCGATCACCTCCTGGTCATCGACCACGACATCGCCGACGATGCGCGCGGCGTCGTCGGCACCTATCGCCTGATCCGCCAGGAAGCGGCGGCGCGAATCGGGAGGTTCTATTCCGCCGATGAATACGACCTGACCGCCCTTGAACGCTTCCCCGGCCGCCTGCTCGAACTCGGCCGCTCCTGCGTCGATCAGTCCTATCGCTCGCGCGCGGTGATGCAATTGATGTGGCGCGGCATCGCGGCCTACGTGTTCCAGCACGATATCGAGCTGATGTTCGGCTGCGCCAGCCTCCACGGCACCGACCCCGACCTGCTGGCCCCCGACCTGACCTACCTGCAATCCCATCACCTCGCCCCGGAAGCGATCAGACCCCGCGCGGTCGCCGCCCGCTATGTCGATATGTGCCGCCTCGATCCCGCCCTGATCGACCCCAAACAGGTCCTCGTCGGCCTGCCGCCCCTGATCAAGGGCTATCTCCGCCTCGGCGGATTCGTCGGCGACGGCGCGGTGATCGACTGGCAGTTCAACACCACCGATATCGCCGTCGTGGTCCAGACCGATCTGGTCACCGAGAAATATTACCGTCATTACGACCGCCAGCGCGCCTGACCCCGGCCCGTTCCGCCCTGTCCCGCGCCGAACGAGGTTGGCCTTCCGCGCGGTGCGCGCTATGCGTGCCCCGACCGATCCATTGCAGAGCAGATGAACCGATGGCCGAAGACGATACCCCGATCCCCGAAAGCCTGTTGCCCTACGACGTCTGGACCGAAGAGGCCCTGCGCCTCGTCGCCCTTCGCGCCCTGCAACACGCCGAACGCGAAGGCCTGCCCGGCGGCCACCATTTCTATGTCACCTTCGACACCCGCCATCCCGGCGTGACCATGCCGGACCGGCTCCGCGCCCAATACCCCGAGGACATGACGATCGTCCTGCAACACCAGTATCGCGACCTCCGCGTCGATATGGCGGCCCAGCGATTCTCGGTGAAACTCTCCTTCGGCGGCATTCCCGCCACGCTCGACATCCCGCTTGCCGCCCTCACCGGTTTCGCCGACCCCGAGGTCCGGTTCGGCCTGCAATTCAATCTCGCAACCGATGAACCGGTCGCCGAACCGGAACCCGAGGCCGCGCCGGAGCCAGCGCCCCCGCCGGTCGATGCCGGTCCCGCCGAGGTGGTCAGCCTCGATGCGTTCCGCCGCCGCCCCCCCACCAGGGAATGACCCGCGAAGGATCGATCGGAGACCGCACATGAACGCGATAACCAAAAAGACCGCCGAATTCAGCTTCACGACCATGTTTCCACTCGGCCATGACGATATCGTCTGGCGCCGGCTCGACCTCGGCGGCGTCACCACGATCGAGGCCGCGGGCAAAACCATCGTGCGGATCGCCCCGGAAACGCTCTCCGCCCTCACCTTCGCCGCGTTCCACGAGGTTTCGCATTTGCTGCGCCCGGCCCATCTGCGCCAGCTTCGCGCCATTCTCGACGATCCCGAAGCCTCGCAGAACGACCGTTACGTCGCGATGGAATTCCTCAAGAACGCGAATATCGCCGCCGGCGGCATCCTGCCGATGTGCCAGGACACCGGCACCGCCATCGTGTTCGGCAAAAAAGGCCAGCGCATCTGGGTGGATGGCGACGAGGAAGCGGCTTTCTCCCACGGAGTCTACCGCACCTTCACCGAAACCAGCCTGCGCTACTCCCAGATGGCGCCGCTCACCATGTACGACGAGGTCAACACCGGCACCAACCTGCCGATCCAGTGCGACATCCTCGCCGCCCCCGGCGAAGCCCATGCCGAGGCGTTCGACCTGATGTTCGTCGCCAAAGGCGGCGGTTCGGCCAACAAGAGCTTCCTGTATCAGGAAACCCGGGCGATCCTAAATCCGAAAAAACTTCTGGAGTTCATTGAAACTAAAATAAAAACACACGGAACATCGGCCTGCCCGCCCTA
>JAQTXO010000007.1 GCA_028688765.1 Acidiphilium sp.
GGCCAAACCTCAAATACCGTGCTCAAATACCGCCGAAAACCCATCGCTTTGCATGCTCAGGCTCATTCATGTCGTATCAAATATCACAACACCAGTCGAAACGAGAAGCAATTTGGGTCACGGGTCGGTGCGAACCTAGAGCTGGCTCTGCGCTCCCGCCTATAGGTGGCCGAATCTTGGACTTTCACCGAAACGTCGTGATTATACCGGCATGAGTGATAACCTGCCGACCTTGCCACCCGACCTTTCGCCCGAAGAACGCGCCCGGCTGCATCGAGCGGCACGGCAGGTATACCGCGCCGGCGAGCTGCCTGAGGAGGCACGGGCGGCTCTCGAATCCGCAGTATATCCTTCGGAAAAAGAATTGGCAGAGCTCGGGCTATGACTTCCCAATTTTCTCCCCTTTGGATCTCCCCCATCAGCCGCGACATAATCCACGCGATGACGTCGTTCAGGAAATGCGACAATCCTTCAGGGTCGAGAAAATGCCGCGCTTCCTGTTCGATGCGCTGGTCCAGGCACATGATGAATTGGAGTCGTCGCCGGATCACGCGCCAGAACCGAACCAAGTGTCGGTGACTGGCCCATGCTCCCCCGCTATAGACGGCTCTGCCACGCCTTAAGCTCGTCCGCGTAGGCGTCACAAAAACCCACTACCGCCCCGCCCCGCGCCACATAAACCGCCTTGCGATAGTCCGGAGCAAAGGCGGTCATGTCCTTGTGCATCGCCCGGCAAAATATCCCGATTGTCCACGGCGCTTGATCTGCGGCCCGCGCAATCTCGCCGGTTTCGGTAACGGGCGCGGCGCGGGAATCCCCTATGGTCCAGATCGCAGCCGGGCACCTGGCGCAAATACAGGGCAGGGCGTCGTCATTGCCCCCTAGATGGGCAATCGCCGCCCGCGCTACGGCGCTCCGGTACTCCGCCGCCTCCCCCGGCGTCTCCATATCGTCCGGCGCAACCGAAAAACCTTCCTCGTCTTCGTCATCCATCCCTAGAACCTCATCCATCCGCGTCCGCGTTGCTTGTCCTGGTCTCGCTGCCGCGACACGACCGCCGCCACAGAGGGACGGCGGACTTCGTAATCTTTCTGCCGCCGCACTTCGCTACGTTGCTGCGCCTGTTGGCCGCGCTGCATCTCATAGCGCTGTTGCGCTCGCCGGTCCTCGAACTTCACAAACAAGCCACGCTGAGCGGCAATGTCCGCCGCCCGTTCCTTAAACTGTCGGCTTCCGGCAATCCGCACATTCCCGCCGCGCTTCGCGGCCTGCAAGGCAACGCCAAGGGCAATAGCCTGATCGCTTGCCCGCCCCTTATCGACAATCTTGATCTTGTCGCCCTTGTCGATGACGGCGGCTTTCCCGTCGATCTTGTATTCCACGCCGCCCAGGAACCAGCGCCGCCGCCACTGAACACCGGCCGTTACCCCGTCATTGCGTGTCGGTGCCTGCCGGTCGTTCGCCTCTAGGCGTTCGCGCACCGGCTCCGGGGTCCGGCTCTTGGCATACTGCCACGATCTAAGCTGAGACTGCGCCGCTTTATCCCCCGCTTGCGCCTGGTCGGTTACCCACGTTTGCCACCCAGGGGGACCGCTCGCCTTACGCTGCTCCGCGAGGCTTTGGCGCAGCGTATCCCGCCGCTCCATCGCCCGGAAAGCCGCGACGCTCTGCGCGACAATCCGCTCCTGAGTGCGTGGCCTCGTCCTCTGCCTAATCGACTCCCGTTCGCTCTTAAGATCGGCGCCGATCTGCTTGTATCGGTCCGCCACCCATTTCTTGTCAGGGGGGGAGTATTTCTTCGCCCACGCCTGCTTTTCCTCTTGGTAGCGATCCCACAATCCGGCGCGCGCCTGCGTGCGTTCCTCCGCCTGCCGCGCCCGTCGCTCCTGCGCCGCAGGATCATACCGCCGATAGGGCTGCGCCTGCTCCCGTGGCGCCTCCTGTGCCTGCTGGGGTATTTCTTTTACCGATTCCTTTTCCGGATGCTGCGGCTCCCTGTGCCGGGTATAGGTATTCTCCGCGATGCTGAGATTGCCAGGGGACCACGCGCCTAGCCGCTCAAGCCGCGCCCTGTTCTCCTTGCCAGAAAACAGAGAGCGCAAGGCGTCGCTCGCCTTGACGCGGTTCTGTCCGTCCGTGACCGTAAAGCCGCCTTTCTCTGCCCGCTCCAGTTGAAGGCCATGCCGCCCAAGCGAGTACTGCACGTCCGCCCACGTTGCGTCATCGCCCCTCAATATCTGGCGGAGCTCCTTCTCCGCTCCGGTTGATTTGATGTAGCTGAACAGGCTCTCCGAGTAGCTATGCGACTCCATGTTCGCCGCCCGCTCCGGCTTGCGCTTCGCCTGCTGGGCCTCACGCTCAACGGCCGGGGTTGGGACCGCCTGGCCCTGCTCCTTGCTCCACTTCATCAAGCCGGGCGTCTCTCGCCATCCCTGCGCGGCCTCGATCTCGCGCCCTGCCCTGTGCAAGCTCCGATCGACCCATTCCGGCGCTACCGCGCGCCCGGTCTCTGGATGAACACGATTAATCAGAATGTGCAGGTGATCTTGATCCGTCTCCTTATGGAGAACGGCAATCCATTGATGTTCGCTCATGTCGCGCCCATCGCGGGCCAGGTTCTTTAAGACCGTCTCAACGGCATCCCGCTGCTGCCGTTCTGTCGGATGCTCATCGGCTTGCCACGATAGAACAACGTGCATCGCAGGCTCTTTGCACCCCGGACACGTATGCGCCACGGCTTCCATCTCCACCGCTGCCGTGCGGGCATCCAGAACACAATCCGCCGTCAACGTCTTTCCGCGCTCGTCGCCTTCCTTCTCGATATATTTGGCCACGCGGTTAAACACCGCCGCACCGTTCGCGCGCTTCCCTCCCCCCCGCGCCGATATGTTCTTGGGAATCATGCCGCGATCCGCTCCGCCGCTTCGCGTAGCGCGGCCAATGCGGTTCTGAGGTCGGCGGGATTGCCAACCTCTTCCAGCGCCAGGTGTTTTACCAATCCACCCAGACGGCGAAGCTCATTGAGCGTTTGAATATCGGTCAAGGCACGACGTGCAACCACGCGGCGGCCGAGCGCCCGCCGCCTGATGTATTCGCTCAATGTGATGCCCGCCGCCTCTGCCGCCGCCTCAAGCTCCGCCCGCTCGGTCGGCGTAAGCCTGACCTGAAAAGGGGTGGTCATCTGCTCGGTGCGGCGAGGGCGCGGCATCTTTTATCCTCTGGAGTCAAACGGGGGTCTCGGGGGCTTGCCCCTGAGCAAGAACCGCTAGGCCATTTGCGGAGCATCCCGGCAGGGATGCGGAGTAAAGGGCCGGTGCACCTAGAAACCCGCAGGAGTTTCGTAGTGCACGCGGCATCTTGCCTTTCTACCTAACACATATTTCTATGGCTTTGAACTAAAAACTGTGCCAATAACCTCCGATAGAAGATTTGGGGGTATCTGTGCCTAAGGTTGAAACGAATTCCTTGACCGCCGCTGATGTCCAGGCCATCGCGGAAAAGCTCGATCAGCTTGAAGAAAAACCCCGCCCCTTATCGACGCGGGAGATCGTTAACATGCTCAAGCCAAAAGTGGCTGCCCTTCGCGGGAAAGGTTATTCATTCGACGAGATAGCGGCAGAGTTGACGAAGCACGGCGTCAAAATATCCGGGTTGTCGCTCAAGTCGTATGCCGGGACCAAAAAACCCGCGAGAAAGCCTGCTGAGAAAAAATCAGCCCATCAAGCCCAATCGGGAGACAAATCTTCAGAGCCAACCACAGGCGATAATATGACGCCAAAGAAAAATATCTCTTGAGCGGCCCGAGCTTAAAATGCTGAGCATCAAACCAAACACAAGCAACGCTGTCTATCGTGTGGCGATGGGCTTCACGATGATCTACGCGGCGTTTCTTACCTTCGGGTTCTGGTTCGCCTGGCTAAGAGGTGAGCCCGCCTATCTGTTCATCCTGCAAAGCTCGGCGGCATCGATCATCGTCAATGTGGGTCTGCCGATGCTCGCCAATATGGCCAAGAACTCGATGGAACGGCGGCAGATTTTTCACCGCGCGCTCTCCCTCGTCGTGGTACTTGGCATCGTCAATTTTGCGGGCCTCTACTACGGCTCCACATATCTCTACGAAACAGGGTTTTCCGGCTGGGCCGCGTGGTTCAGCACGATATTGATGGCCGGCATGGTGACACTTCTGGCAACCTTCGTCACACTGGGCGCACCGCCAATTGAGAAGAAAACAGTAGAAATGTCATCGCACATCGGCGCGCTCAGGCCGGGTGAAAAATGGCTAAGGGGTGCGAAGATTGAAGCCGCGCCGCAAGGGCAGGCCCCCGAGAGTGGGCGGCTATCGGTCGGGGGCATCCTTCTGGAATGGGACCGGGAAGTCCAGCACACCTTTCTCAACGGTGCCGCCGGTACCGGGAAGACCCAAGTAGCTGAGGGATTTCTGCGGGGAATTCGTGAACGCGCGCTACTCCCCTACATCAAAAAATCGCCCCGCGTGATTATCCTCGATCCGGGCGGCGCGTATTATAGCCGCTTCGGGCAGGACGGGGATGTTTTGTTGAATCCATTCGATGCCCGCTCGGTGGCATGGTCGCCATTCGCGGAGATAAAAAGGCCGCAGGATTTTAACCGGGTGGCCGCGGCTTTCGTGCCCCTGGCGGAGGGGCCGAGCAAGGAATGGTCAGAATTCGGCAGAAAGATCATGGCCGATACGATGCGGGCGATGGTCAAGAATGACGAAAAAAACCCGCAAGAACTATTCCGCCTCCTCGATGGATCGGCTGAAAATCTCGCCTTCTACCTGAACAACGCAGAAGTTTATGGCCTTACAGGCAATGAAAACATGAAAATGTTTTCCAACGCCAAGGCAACCATCGCGCCAAATATCGAGATATTTCAATATCTGAAACCGGATGGCACTTTTTCGGTGAGGGATTGGATACGCAAGGGCGATGAGGCCAATGAGTCCGGCTGGTTGTTCATCACCTACCGAGACGATCAAATGAAGCTGCTCCGACAGTTCGTCGCGGCCATGGCCGATCTGGCGATTCTGGAAGGGCTGAGCTTACCCTCCAATGAAGGGCTGCCAGCCGAGGAACATCGCCGCCTGTTCTATTTCATGGATGAATTGGACTCGATCGGAGCGGTGTCGGAGCTGAAAGACGCGCTAATCAAGCTGCGAAAGTTCGGCGGCTGCTGCGTTCTTGGTTTGCAGACGATCTCACAGCTTCGCGCTGTCTATGGCAGAGACACAACCCGCGCCATTCTCGGTAACGTGGCAACCAACGTAATGCTGCGCCCGCAGGATGGCGAGACGGCGGAAGAAATGGAGAAGCTGCTCGGCGATCAGGATATCGAACGCGAGACAGTCACCTATTCCCAAAGCTCCGGCAATTCACGCCCCGGCATGTTCGGTAGCGGACATTCCAATACATCGACCGGGCGAACCGCCAACGAACAAAGACACATCGTAACCCGCAAATGTGTCCTGGCTTCCGAGTTGCAGAACATGGAAAACCTCCATGGCATCCTGATGCGCCCCGCCTCGCCGCATCACCCCTTCTCCCTGGATTACGTGGAGATGCCCCGCCTCAATGCGCCGTTCGTGGAGCATGAATATGCTGGCTAATCGACTTGTCCGGTGGGGTATCACGGCGATCATCGGGCTGATCGTCCTACAGTTCGCCCTTGGCATCCTCACCGCCATCATCCCCGATCTGTGGTGGTTCCTGCTTCTGATCGATGCCGGCTTTATCGTGTGGCGGATTGTCGAGGTCTGGCCGCACGTCAACACCACAACGCAGGGCATCGCACCGGGGCAAGCCCAGGTTGCGCCCCGACCACCCGCCCCATCGCCCCTGCCGCGCATCAATGTGCCGCAAGCGGCACCCCGGCAAACCGGCCGGCAAGCCATCGCGGAACTCGAAGCCATGACCGGGCTGCACTCGGTCAAAAAAGAAATCAACACGCTGATTGCCCGACTCGAGGTCGAGAAAAAACGCCGCGCTCAGGGACTGACCGTCTCGCCGATGTCCTTGCATATGGTTTTCACCGGCCCGCCTGGCGTCGGGAAGACCGTGGTGGCGCGCATGCTCGGGGCGATCTATCGCGACCTCGGCGTGTTGAAAAAGGGCCATGTGATCGAAACTGATCGCGCCGGCTTGGTGGGACAATATATCGGCCATACTGCCGTCAAGACCAAAGAGAAGATCGCGGAGGCTCTGGACGGCATCTTGTTTATCGATGAGGCGTACGCCCTCACCGGCACCCAAGGCCGCCAGGGCGACCAGTTCGGCCAAGAGGCCGTCGATACGCTGTTGAAGGAGATGGAGGACAAGCGGGACCGGCTGGTGATCATCGTGGCCGGATACCCGGCCGAGATGCGCGCCTTCATCAATTCAAACCCCGGCCTCGCCTCGCGCTTCGCAAAAACCATAGAATTTCAACCATACAGCCCGCCCGATCTGATCGAAATCTTCAAGGGGATGCTGGGCAAGGAAGATTTGCACCTCGCGCCAGATTGGCCGGAAGCCGAATTAACCGGCTGGTTCTCGTCGCGGGTCAACGATCCGCAATTCGGCAATGCCCGCACCGCCCGCACCATCGTTGAACGCATTCGCGAGGCTCAATCGATCCGGCTGGCTCAGCAAGGGTCCGAGGATTTGCAAATCGTCACCGGCGGAGACGTGAAAGAGGCGCTATCCTCATGCTGAACCATGAATTTATGGACCACCTGCGCGCGGTGAACCGAGCGCTGTGGCGGCAAGACAACTCTTATCGGCTGGCCGTCCTGGCCGCACCTGTCCTGCTGGTCCTGGCGGTCATTCATGCCCTGCCGGGTGGCAAAAATGTGCCAGTACCGACGCCAGTCGGCCCCCCAGTATCGTCGTCACATGCATCAACCTCGTATACGCCGCCGACGCCGGTGGCCAAGCCTGCCGCCGCGCCGGCCCCCCTGAAAATCAAACCCAGTGCGGCTCTTCCTGCCACCCCACCGGCATCATCCGGCGGGTATCATTCTCCGTTCAATCAGTAGGTGCCCATGCGCTTAAGCTCGATCTCCCTTCTTGCCGTCCTCATCGCGGTGCCTGCATTCGCCCAGTCAGCCGCCCCATCGCCTGACGCTACCTTGTGGGCGTCCGCTTCCAAGAGCGCGGCGGGGGCGCTGCAACTGTATCTCGGGCAATATCCTCATGGGCAGTTCGCCGGCCAGGCCAAGGCAGCGTTGGCGGCGCTCAATGCCGGCCCGGCGGCATCGCCAGCACCCGCCACCAAGACAGCGCCAAGTCCGGCCGTATCGAAGCCCGCCAACCTAAAGCCCGGCTGGCTGGTTGAGGTGCGCGTCATGCATCGGCAGGCCACCTCAAGCGGCCACACCTGGTTACCGGACCCCGTGGCCCTGGCGCTTAAGCCTCAACCGGGGCCGGTTTTCAACGTTGCTGATCTGGCACGCGGCATCCCCGGCGCTGGCCCGCTGCCCGCGATCGCTGGCTCCGCCAAGTGGCTTGTCAAGAAAGCCGGGCAATGGGGTATCGGTACCGATATCAAGTGGCACAACACCGGCCCCTGTACGGCAACGGTGACGGTCCAAGGTAATCGGGTCATCAAGAGCACAACCAACCAGGTCAGCTATGCGCCGGGTAGCGGAGACACCTCGTTTTCGGCGGCCCTCTCCCTCACTCCCGGAGTCTATGACGTGGCGTGGGCACTCATTTGCCAACCTAACGGTACCTTAGGTGGTAACTTGCCCGGTAAGGATGCCACCCTGTCCTTGCTGGTCGCCCCTCCGCAGGGGGCGCTTGCCGCTCCCGCTCCCGGCGCGTTCGTTTATCAACCCAACAAGTAAGGTTTTGAAGTGGAACTTGTATTTGCCTCATTCCGGCCCTTCGGCGTCCTTTTTGCTGTGCTCAGCATTTACCGGTTTTTGAACTGTGATCCGCTTGGCTTGACGCCAGAACAATATGGCCGTGTGTGCCTCTGGCGGGCACGGCGGGATGCCCTTCTGAATTTTCGGCGCCGCGATCAACTCATCTGCATGGGCCTCTGGCCGTCAATCAGGAACTCGGAAGCGCACGTCCATTAGCACGGAGTGATACCGGCATGATGCTGACGTTCCGGGTTCGCGCCTGCCCCACGCGGCAGCAACATGCATGGTTCGCGGCCTGTCTCGATCACACGCGAAACCTCTACAACGCGGCGCTTGAAGAAAGGCTGGGGGCGTGGCGGAAAGCACGCAAGCGCATCACCCTCGGCGAACAAGGCAAGGCGCTCACCGAGCTGCGCCGGGATGCTGAATATGCCGTGTTTCCACGCCGAATGCAGCGCTGGACGCTCGATCGCGTTCATGTAGCCTACCGTGAGCATGTGAAGCGGCTGGCCGATCCATCCAAACCGCGCGAAGATATCAGGTTCCGAGGTAAAGCTTTCTGGCGGACAATCGGTTTCGACTCGCCGATCGATTTCGAGATGCACGAACGCGGTCTGTATCAACGTAAGGCCCTTGGCGGAACACTCCGGCTCAAGCGCGACCGCGATCTGCCACCCTGGGAGAACTGCAAGGCAATTACGTTCACCCGCGAGGACCGGCGCTGGTTCGTCAACCTAACTTATGAAATGCCGGAACCATCACTCTCGCCGCGTCTGATGCCGATGGTGCCAGTTGGCCTCGATCTCGGCCTTAAAACATCCGTTGTACGATCGGACGGCGCCGAAATCGATGCGGTCGGCTCCTTACTGGCGGCATTGCCCGAACTCCGCCGGCTTGGGCGCGCGCTCGCCCGCTGCAAGAAACGATCACGACGCCGACAAAAGGTGAAAGCGCGCCTAGCGCGACTGCATGCGAGAGTCGCCCGTCGGCGGGGAGCACGCCTGCATGAAATATCCGCCCGCCTGGTACGGCATTGGGACGCCGTGGCCGTCGAGGATCTCAACCTTGCTGGTCTGATGCGTTCCGGCGATCGACGGGCTCAGGGGCGCGGTATGCGCCGCAAATGGCGAGATTTCTCGCCGGGTAGGCTCGTCTCGCTCATCGAATGGAAATGCCAACGCGAGGGCAGAGCCTTCGCCCGTGTCGATCCGAGGGGCACATCCCAAGAGTGCGCCGGCTGCGGCGCTCTGGTGCCGAAGACACTGCGGGACCGTGTCCATCGGTGCGACAACTGCGGAATCGTTCTCGATCGCGACCATAACGCGGCCTTGAACGTGCTGAACCGGGCCGGGTGGGGTCCGGGGGGCGCTAATCCTGGTGGCAAGGCTGGCAATCCTGCTGGCCTGGTGCGGGATTGCCCCGGAAATACGGCAGGGGATGACCCGGCCGGACCACGGCGAGGTGGTCTTTCCACCTCTCTTCATCTTAGTGCGCGCAGTCGGTGGAATGACGCCAAACGGAATTCTTGTATCGAATCAGATAGTTACAGGAAGACCGTTCCCCGCGCACGCGGGGATGAACCGGGTTATGGTCAGTGCCGGCCAGGCGGTGGCGACCGTTCCCCGCGCACGCGGGGATGAACGTCCTAGATTACGGGTGTATTCCGTAAAGCAACACCCACAAGATACCGACGATTGTCACGATCTGAAAAACGGACTGCGCCGAACGTCCATTAAAGCAGGTCGGATTTTGCTTCACTGATGGCTTGCCGCAATGAAAGGTCGAGTTGGCTGATATCGGAGTTCATGAGAGTTCGCTTTAGCCTACCTGGCGTTGGGGAACATCTGATATGCCGGCTGGTGGACTGGATGCTCCGGTATCATCACCAAGGTTGCTAGCTCCAACCCGATCATCAGCACCATCATCCATTTCATCACCGCCATATGCCGGGCGATCTTACCCATCTCCCCGTCGATCCGACGCGACCGCCTGGCGAACTCTCCGATAAGAGCCTCACACTTGTCCCGAATTACCGAACTGCCCTGCTCCCGCATTTCCTCGATCATTTTACCTGATCCTACCCTCCTGGCCCGATGAAGACCACAAACGCGGCGCCGGCGGCGAACAGACCAGCGCCGATGATCATGATGCCAGCCATGAGGGCGATCGCGGGCCGCCCCAGAAAGGATAGCTGCAACCTCGCATCCAACCGCCGCTCCCGATCCGCCAGCAATTCCTCCGCCCTCGCGACACTGGCCGCGAACGCGGCACGATCCTCCTGTGTCGCCACGCCCGCAACCCTGGTCGCCGGGTCATCCATTAGCGTCATACCCCACTCCCTCCAGCCGCCAAAGGCAGATTGCTGCTCTTCTCCGTTCGCGCGTGCAGCGATCGGCCAGCGAACTCAAAATTCGCAACCGCGCGATAACTCGCATTATCGCGCGTTAGAAACGCCAGAAGAGGGGTCTGAGTAGCAGCGGTAGGGGGTCCGGTAGCAACGGAACCGAAAGTACGTTTCAGCCCCAAAGACGGAACGGATGTCAATAAAATCAATATACTATCCTCGCAGCGCATCGCAGTCTGCATAAAATCAGGGTTTGATGCAGGCAAAAGACTTTCGCCGGAAACAGGCCGAAATGCTGCGATAATCGTGCAATAACCCATGCATCAATCTACCCGTGGATTGCCCGTCCCTCCAAAGTTGTTGGAATTCGGCCGAAACGCACTTTCGGTTCCGTTGCTACCGGACCCCCCGGTACAGAAAGGCGGCATAAAGCGGTGCAAAATACCCACTTGTGGGAAACTCCTAACTTCTGCGAAGTCCAGTCGGAATAGGGAATTTCAACGGTTTAGAAGTCGCAAAAATCCCATGCGAAAGCCCGCATTTTTGCGATGACTTCTGCGAATAGAGGACTAGCAACAATAAACCAACATTATTTTTAAACCTGGAATATGAATGCGCGAAACTACGCCGTACAGCTACAATATTCCTTACGCCCCTTTTCTGTTCCACTCAGCCGCACAGGCCGTCATTTGGGAGCGTCCCATGGGTTCAGGAGCGGCACGCCGGTTGCCTCGAAGTCGGCGACGTTGCGGGTCACGACCGTCATGCCATGCACCAGCGCCGTCGCCGCGATCAACGCATCTCGCTCGGCGTGCGGGTCGGGCACATGCAGGCGCGCGCAGCGTTGCGCGACGGCTGTATCAACCGCAAAAATCCGGCCGTTGAACTCGGGCAAAACGAGCGTATCGAGCCATGTGCGAAGCACTGCACCTTGTCGGGGGTCTTTGCGTTCGATCTGCAAAATGCCGATTTCCAGCTCAAGAATGGTGATGGCGGATATGTGCAGGTTGCCCGCGTTCACGCTGTCGGCCCACTGCTCGACGTGAGGGTCGGCCTTCCCCAAGCGTATCTTTCGCAGCTCGGAAACGACGTTGGTATCGAGAACGAACATCAGGAGAAATCGGCCGGCCGGAGGCCAATGTTGACGCGGGGCGGATCAAACTCGATGTCGGCAAGGTCAGGCATTGCCAGCGCGTCAGCGATTTTGCGATGCCCGCCCGTGATGCTCTGATAGTCCTCGATGCTGAGCAGGACATGGGCGGGCTTGCCCCGGTCGGTGATGAACACCGGCCCCTCTGAGGCGGCTTTCTTGGCGCGGCTGGTGTCCTGATTGAACTCCCGGCTGGATAGGGTGGTGACGGTCATCGGCGGTACTCCTGTTTTCAGAGGCAAGTCGCCTGTGTATAAACGTTACTACAAAAAGCCTTCTTTTGTCAATGCCTGCTTTGTTTTCTTGGCTGCGGAGAGGGGTCAAGGAGCCGCCCGGAGGCCGCAGCGGAGCGCAGCCCGTAGGGCGAGCACCGAACGGGCGAGGACGGCAGGCGTAGCCGGTCCTTGACGCCTTGGAGCGGCCTCTAAGCTATTGGGTGGGGTGCAGCCCGGCGGGCTTCGCCCTTGTTCTGCACCCCTGCCCTTCGGCGAGAACGGGGTGCAGGGGCAGCGCCCCTGCAGAAACGAACACTTCACGCCCGTAGGGCGTGTCTATTGAGCGCAGCCGCGTAGCGGCGAGCAGGGGGAGGCCGGCCGGGGCGTAGCCCCCAAGAGGCGGTGCGGACCTTCTTAGCTTTGCTTGGGCGGTTTCTGGACTGGGAGTTATCCACAAGCTGAGCTGTTTTAAGGTTTTATATATGTTTTAAAGAGTTTTAGACGGAAAAATCGCCATTTTTCCCTGTTGAGTCAATGAGTTGTTAGAGTGGCCGGTGGGTAATCGACGGAGATTGGTGGGTAATCGACGGAAGCGGGTGGGTGATCGACGGGGTTGGGTGGGTAATAGACGGGATATCCACAACCTGAACGAATCCGGGGGTAGGCTGTAGGGGGTGCTGGCGCACGATAGCGAACTGGCGGCGGGTATTCCGTCTATTACCCACCTTCTGCCTGGGCCGACTCGATCAACGAAGCGGCGTCGCGATGGACCATAACGAGCGTCGGCCCCTCTTTGCCCGGAACCTCACTCAAGCTGTATTCGGGCAAATCGTTGACCGCGATAAGGCCGCGCAAGATGCGGCAAAACTCCTTGAAGGTGCCGGCACTGCCGCTGCGTTCATAGATCGTGCGGAACGCCCACCGGGCCTCCCCCTTCCCTGCCGCCCGCCGAGCGACACGATAGAGAAAGCGACCGATGCCGGGTTCGATCAGGAAGAACGCGGGATGGACCGTGAGGACTTCCGGGTTCTCGGCCTCAACAACCTCGCGGTAAATCCACCCTGGAATCTCCACTTCCACCATCGCAACGCGGCCGGTGTCGGCATAGGAAACCGTCTTGTAGTTGCCGATTAGCCCCTCGGCCTGCGCTTCACGCATGAGGCGGCTGCCTCGCCCCTTCCTTGTGGTTCTAACGATTTTGATGGTGGTGTTCTTGAGGCGATCTAAGGCTCCCTCGATCTCCTCATACTGCCGCCCGCCATCCGAGCGACGGCAGAATTTCAGGATTTCAGAGACGTGCGGACGAAAGGCCAAGCCGGGCTTTTCTCCTCGCCCATTGCGGTATCGGTTCATCGCTTCGGTGAGATGGGAAATCGCCATCAACACGATGTCGTTATCCCATACTGAAGCCATGCCGTCCGGGCCGGCTTTGACTTCCACATAGCCGTCCGTCAGCTCGTAGCGGATCGTCTCCCCTGCCCGCTTGTCCTTCTTCGACAGGCGAAAAACAGCCACATCCATGATGGAACGGCTGTCTTTGGTCGCAACGTCGTAGAGCGTCGGCACAAAGAAATCGGCTTGTTCATCGCCAGGCGGCGGCCGCCTCAAGGTCGATTTCGTCCGTTCTTCAGCCTCCGCAACCCTCGCCTGAAGCCGCGCCAGGCTCGCCTGCAACGGATCGGGAGCGACGTAGTTGAGTAGCTCGGCCGGCACGTCCCCAAGCACATACCAGCTCTTGCGCTGAACATCCCACTGCGCACCATGCCGCTTGGCATGGTCCTTCTTGTCGAAGTCGATGTTCAGATAGGTGCGTGGACGCCGCGCGGCGCGCTCGTGGCTCATATCAATCCTCTTGCGGCAACCTCTCTACAATCTTGCTGCAATCTTGCCGCATGCTTTTATCGCTGCGCTTCATAGGCGTCCAATGCCCGCTCTAGCAGCTCCACCAGCTTGAGATCGTCGCGCTCGGCGATGTCCCGTAAACGGTTGTCGAACTCGGGGCTAACGCGCGTCGCAAAAGGCAGGGTCCGGTTTGTGCGCCGCATGGCGCGGGCATCGCGTCGCCGGGGGCCGGCCTCTGTCCCAACTTCGACAGGCGAGGGCAGGGGGGCAATTTCCGGCGCTCTGAGGTTGGGGCTGGCTTCCTCGATCGAGGGAGGCGCACCCAGGGAGCGGCGAACCTGTTTCAGCTTCGATACATCAGCCATGATCGGTCACTCGGTCGATAAGGGATTGGATGAGGGCGTCGGCGCGTGCATTGAGCGCGCTGTAACGGGTTTCAGTCACGGCATGACCGCCGTTCTGCGCCCGGCGATAGGCCGGGCGCTCCACCAGGCACCCGGTAAGGACGCTGTACCCCGCCTCTTGGAGATAGGCCCGCGCCTCCGCTTCCTCGGCGTCTGTGCCGATGCGATTGAGCGCAAAGGTCAGGCGATCGACTGGCAGGCCCGCTTTGGCAAGGGCGTGGAACTCGCGCACGGCCGGCCGCAGGTCATCTAGCGATGCTCCTGTGGGCTGCACCACAAGACTGGCGGCCTTCGCGATCTCAAGCGTTCCCTGGCTGGTTCGGGCCGGCCCGTCGATGATGAGGATGTCATAGGCACCGGCCACGGCCAGCGCTTGGGCCGCCGTGGCGAACGCCTCGACGGAAACGACAGGCTCGATACCTGCGCCAAGGCGAAGCCGGTGCCAATCGACGGAGGTTCCCTGCTGGGTGTCGAGGTCAGCCACCTTCACCCGCAGGCCGCCCGCCGCAGCTTCGCGGGCCAGAGCACGGGCCAACGTGCTCTTTCCGACGCCGCCCTTCTGCGACACGAATGCTACCACCGAGGCCATAAATCGTTACCGTCATTCTGCAAGATTGCTGCATGCTACTGCAATGAAAAGCCTTCTGCAAGATTGCTGCATGCTTCTGTTATGGAAGGCTCTTAACGCTCCACTGCCAACCGGCTTCCATAAATCATTCTGACCGGCACCGAGGTAGGGTCGAAGCCTTCTAAGCATCGCGTATTCACCGCCCAACCCTCGAAGGGCTGCATGCCCGCTGCCTGTTCCTCCACCGTGGGATGGCTCGGCTTTCGGAAGGGGAGAATGCCGCAGGTCGGGCAAAAATAATCGGCCGCTGTCTTTGACCCCCAACGATAGACCGATAGCTCGCTCAAGGGCGTCAGAAGGCGAAAACCATCAGCCGGAACGCGGTAGATCAACGCGCCTCGTCTTGAGCAGATGGAGCAATCGCAGACGCGCACATGGTCTATGTCCGCATCGATCTCGAAACGGACTGCGTTGCAGTGGCACGAGCCTTGGTATGTCTTCGTCATCGCTGTGTCAGGCCCGTGGCAATGGGATTGGTGGTTTTTACAGATGGCTCCAATGCCCGGTAGAGCGTAGCCCGGTGGACGCCCAGCAAGCGGGCAACCTCGGCCACGGGTTTGCCGTCCCCCTCGATGAGCCGCCGGGCATGGGCGATCTGCTCGGCCGCGAGGGTAGGGCGCGGCCCGAAGCGCACGCCGCGCGCCTTGGCTGCGATCCGGCCGGCGCTGGTACGCTCCACGATCAGGGACCGCTCAAAGTCGGCCATGCCGGCGAACACGGTCAGCACCATGCGCCCGGCCGGCGTCGTGGTATCGGCCCACGGCTCGGCCAGCGAGCGCAGGCCCGCGCCGGCCTCCCTGATGCGCTCGGCGATCTCCAACAGGTCGCGGGTGGAGCGGGCGAGGCGATCCAGCCGCGTCACTGTCACCACGTCGCCGGCACGTAGATGGTCGAGCAGTCGCCCCAGCTCGGGCCGATCGCGCTTCGCCCCACTGATCTTTTCCTCGAAAATGCGGGTGCAGCCGGATTCGCGCAGCGTGGCCCGCTGCTGGGCGAGGTCCTGGCCCTGGGTGGACACGCGGGCATAGCCGATCCGCGGGCCGGCAGGGGCTTTCTTCAGCATGGCGATGCCCCTCAGAGCTGGTAGCCGTGCGACGAAAACACGGTGTCCATGTTTGAGCCTTCCCATGAGCCGGGCCGGGTCAGAACCATGCCGGCGTCTTCGGCCAGCATGGCAAGCAGGGCAGGGACGGTGAGCGGGCCGTGGGTGGTCGCGCCGTCGCGCGCCTGGTCGCCATCGGTGCAGAGCTTCGCCAGTTTTTCGAGCTGGTCCGCCAGGTCGTCGGGGATTTCGATGGAGAGGGTTTTCATGGGCGCTCCTGTCGCAAATCATGTCGCAAGTATTCTACTACTCGCGACAAAGATATGCGACAAGAGAAACCTAGACGGGCCGGGGCTTGGCGGGGCAGGGGGGGAAGTGTCGCGGGTTTTACGAGTTATGCGACCGGTAGTGACCGGGTAGGGGGGGTGCGACAGTCGGGTTTCAGGGATGACCTCCCCGATACAGGTCATTGGTCGCCAGGCCGGGCTGGCCGGGTGCGGAATGGCAGCTCCGGAATGAGCAGAGCCGAAAACCTGCTATCTGCGGTTCCTTACAGACCCGCGCCGCAGCTACTTCACGTCCTTGAGTTTTCGGCAGTAGCCCGTCAGTAGGTCGCCCACAGACAGACCGTGCGCATTGACCATATTCTGGATGTGCTGGACTGAGAGGTCGGCGAAGTTCTGCCCCTCAAAGGCCTTGAAGAATTCTCGGCAAGCTTTCTCTAGTTTGCGAAGTTCCGAGACGGTCACGCCCTCTACGTCGTGCGTAAACGCAGCGGCGCTCTCGATACGCTTGGCTGGATGGATTATCAGCCGCTTGGCCTGCATACCCTTGTAATGCTTGTCGAACCAGGCAGCCGATCGGTTCATCTGCTCTGCCTCGCGCTTGTTAATTTCGACCCGAGTGACGTCAACCTCGCTCTTGCACTCGATAACGAGATAGCGCGTGTCGTCCAACGCCCAGAGGTTATCCGGCCCCTCCTTCCACTCTTTGTCCGGGCGTTCCCCGGCAAAGCCTAGCGCGCGGCTCAGTTCGTCCAGCGCTTGCTCGAAGTCGTCCGCCTTCACACCGAAGCGCAGTCGCCCCAGAATATCGGATACCGTCACGTTCATGTCGGCATAGGTTCCGAATGCGCGCACCCAGGCTGCGATGCGTTCCGCCCGACCCTGGCTGACGACGGTCAGCTTGGTAACAGTCACTCCAGTCGGCGGCTTAAGTAGCAGCCGGTTCTTCTTGTGTGCCGCAACTTGCAACTTATGCGATTCGGTCCGATCCGTTCGATAATGGTATCGGGCGCGCTCCTGCAGATACCAAGCCTTGTCGTCCGCCTCGATGTGCCCGTCATCAATGAGTTGCTGAAGCCGGCCTGACGCGCCGACGTAGTCTCCGGCGATATACGCCTCCTCCGCCGCAAGCTCGGCAGCATAAAGCTTTAGCACACCCATGTTCGGGCCGCGTGGAACGATCCCATCCATCTGCTCGGTATAGTAGGCTTTCCAGTCCGGATCGCGCTTTAGGCACTGCTGGATCAGTGCCGTGAAAGCCTTTGTGGGCTCCTCGCCATCGGCCACGTCCTGGCGTGCCATTTCGGCGACGTCGAGTCCAATCTGGATCTGCTTATCAACCTGTGGGGACAGGAACCGGCGGGTCGCCTTCTCCCGGAGAAGCCGGACCAAGTCGGAGCCAGTTACCACGATCACAGAGTAGTCCTTCTCGCCGCGTACACTGCGGCCCATGCCCTGCTCGACCGTCCGGACCGTCCGCATCAGCGTCGCCTCACTCCTCGGGCGAACCTGTTCGGCATAAAGATCGATCAGACTCTCCGAATAAGGTCTCGAATCGAAAACGAGGACACGGCACGTGTCGTCAGGCAGGTCCACGCCGTCATACCGGTTAGCGAGCACAAGAGTCTTTTCGTAATCGCCGCGTCTGAGCGCATCCACTGCACCCTCAATCGTTTCACTATCCACAACGAGTGATCCCTTGCCCGCCCACGCCTTGCTCAATGCAAAGCTTGGTGCGAGGGCGACGACACCTCGTCTCCGTTGCGGCTGCGGGTTACCGAACTTGTCGACGACCCAATCGCGATCCAGGTCCTCATGGATGAGGGAGGGGACCACGACCATCTTCTCACCCGACCACGTCTCGCGGTCGTAGGTGAGGGGCGCTGTGATCGTCTCTGGGGATAGCCTCAGCCCCTTCACCAGGAATGCGTCATCAGTTACGGTAGCCGACATAAAGATTCGGTGAGCCGCGCGCGAGTAGGACCCGAAGGCTTCGAGCGGCGGCACGTGGGGTTCGATTTCGACCGAGATGCCCGAGATTACGCACTGACAATGCGCGAGCATGTCGCGCAGCAGCGGCCAAGAGAACTTCACCGACTTGCGCTCAGACTGCGAGGACAGAATAGTGGCGACCTCGCTCTCGCGCTCTATCCAGGCCCAATACGGCACCGGCAGCAGTGCCTCGCGTTTGCTATTCTCGATGTCTGCGTAGGTGCCCACACCCTGCTGCTCCAGATCGGTTCCGAAGAGCGTCTTGAGCGAGGAGTACGCCGGCTCATCACTTGGAATGCGGATACGGCATGCCTGCCTGATCCGGTCGGCGCAGGCATGGGCGTCGTCCATGAGGACGGTGTCGACCTCAATCGATGCCCGGTTCAGCCCAAATTTGGTCATGCCATTGAACAGCTTCTGAACGGACGTCACCAGGATGCGGCTCGAGTTTAGAAACTCGTTGGGGAGGTCGTCGTCTGCTGTGCAGGTACGGATGCCGAACTGCCTAGCCTGCTCGCAGGTTTGGGCGATCAGAAAGTGATCGGGGCATAGGTAGACCACCGGTCCCTTGCCGGCATTGAGCCGCGACTGGAGCATAAGCAAGCCGACCAGCGTCTTGCCCTGTCCTGTATGGAGCTTGACGATTAAATCGCGCGTCTTGGCCTGACGCGCGTTCCATTCGCGGAGAACCGCCTCCTGCGATGGCCGTAGAGGCCCCTTGTCGGACTCACGATCAAGCCTGTCGTAGATCTCAATCGGATCGAGAGGCTTGATGCCCGCCTTGCCGGCGAGCCGCTTCCGGAAGTCTACCATCTCGCTCAAACCTCAACAGCATCTGACCACTCACGTTCCGTGAAGGCCAGATCAAGCTAGCGCTGGCGGACGGTCGGAGAACGTTGCATATATGCCAAGCTTGGGCCGCACTGCCAACCCGGTACCTTGCTACTGGCGGAATTTGAGGTGAGCGTCTGGGTTGCCGTGAATATCTGCCGTACGATGGCGTAGAATACCATCTGCTTTCCGGTTGGACCTAGGGCATGCCCTTAAATTCTTGCGGCCCCAGCGCATTAATCAAGAATTTCGCAATGGCCGGAATCGACCCAGAGCGGACGTGAACTCTGCTGTGTTCTGCTCGTGCAGCATGGACAGACGTCCGGCGTGCTCTGACCGATTGCCATGCTGAGCATCGACTTAGAGAGGCGGGATGGCTAACTTTCCAGTCAGGTTGATTTCGAAGGCAGGCTGATCGGTGACTACAAACGGCTCGTCGCTGCGCCACTCCAACCTTACATCTGTGTTAGTCAGGAGAGGCGCCGTCGATAGCTTGGTTGCGAGCATCGTCAATACTTCGTCCTGCAGGTTGTCGACGAATTGGACAAGCCCTATCGCGTCGAGGGTTGCGGCCATGCTCCTGCAATTCGTAGTGACCCCACCGCCCATCCCAAGATGGATCGTTCCGTCCGGCCTTTGCTGGATGACGTTAATCCCGGCGGAGCGCAGTTTTGCAGCCTCTTCTTCAGTGTAATTATGGCTGAGCCCTAGTGCGCCCTTGATAGTGTAAGGCGCGATGAGTTCCGGCCAGTTCGCATGGATGATGTCGAGAAGGTCTTGTTTCGACCATGCCGAGTGATCGAAGATGCCCAGGACATAGAAGTCGTCTTCTTTCAGCACCGCGAACAACAGCTCCTTCGTGCCTTCAATCAGGTGCGCGCGCTTAGGATCGGGCGAAGTCCCGAGATGGAAATGCTGGATGCCGTAGTCGTTCAGCATCCCATCCTCGGCAACAACATTACCGATCTTCCGACTCTGATGAGGCCACAGATCACCGCCAGCCACGACCTTCGCCAAAAGCTGCTGCTCACCGCCAGCGAGATGGGGCGGCACGGTATAGCTGGCTTTATGCACAACTCGCGGGCGCGGCCGGATGCGCCGATGCCTGATGCTCGTGTAGGTCCTGATGGTGTCCCGGTCGTCCGTCGGCTGAAACGTATATCCGGCGGCGGTCAGCATGTCGGAACAACGTGCTGCTGCGTCGCTTATGAAATCAATTTTCGGCACCATCTATTCCCCTTTTTTTGCCCTAAGGAATCCGCAGCTACTGATTGTCGTGGATCACCGCGGTCTGATTGAAACGGCACGCGGCATTGTCCTCGATCTTGTTGCGAATCTAAGTAGCGCTCCAGGAAGGAAAGCGGAACTCCGGAAGCAGCTACCGCTTGGGCGCCCGATTTCCGCCTGGCACGCCGTGAAAGCGGACAGACCGCTTCCCCCCCAATCGAGACACAGCATGTCGCATAACTTGTGAAATACGCACCAGCTCGTCGGCCATGGGTCGAAAACCGCTGTCGCGCAACTTAGGAGATACGCGACATCATTTCAAATAAATATATTCAGTTCGGCTGACAGATCGCACCGTTTTCGGCCCAATTCCGCAGTAAATTGAGTGTCAGTTGGGTCCATCGCCCACTACGAGCCACCAAAAGTGAACCACCAGGTTCGGTGTTTATTAAAAGTTCGTTGACCTCTACGGGGCCATTAATACCAAGATTAAACATAATATCCATATAAACTCCTTCATTACTTTGTAGTGTGTTTATGTAATAGGCATTATCGCATTTTTGAAATGCATTTTGGAGATGCGTTACGGCTACGTTGGATGGGGCCCGAACAAAAATATGGTTGGGAACTCTGGCCAATATAGGTTTCGGTTGTCCGTCGGAGCATCCGGACACAGCAACACATACAACTGCCAAAAACATCAGTTTAACTATAGATTTTACCATTATTTGCTTTCACGAGGATTGTGGTTGGCGCGGTATGACTAAATTCGATTAATCCGCAATCATCTCCTATCTAATGACATAGGCAACGACGACCAAAACGGAGAGAAAAAACCCGATCGCACTCAGGGTCAGCCCAATCGCCGAGATTATCAGCGGCATGTCCGGCAACGCGATCGATGACTTTCTACTAAGCAGGCGCGCCTATCCTGCTCATCCCACTTCCGTCCAACACGGGCCAGCATGGCATCGATCCGGGGCTGGGCCTCCTCGCGCATCCGGCAATAGCGGGCCTGTTCACGATCAATCCGTGCGATCTGCTCGTGGATAAAGCGCTGGGTAGCGTCGCCCTGAGTCTGATCGACGGTGTTCATGTCGTATCAAATATCACAACACCAGTCGAAACGAGAAGCAATTTGGGTCACGGGTCGGTGCGAACCTAGAGCTGGCTCTGCGCTCCCGCCTATAGGTGGCCGAATCTTGGACTTTCACCGA
>JAQTXO010000273.1 GCA_028688765.1 Acidiphilium sp.
GCCGAATTCGTCGGCCGTCAGCCGATGGGACGGCTCGGCACGCCCGACGAGATCGCGATGCTCGCACTGTATCTCGCCTCCGATGAATCCCGCTTCACCACCGGCGTCGCTCACGTGATCGACGGCGGCTGGTCGAATTGAAAGTAGCACCGATGAGCAATACCCCGACCAAGCTGCGTTCGGCCCAATGGTTCGACAATCCCGGCAATCCGGGCATGACCGCGCTGTATCTGGAGCGCTACCTCAATTACGGGCTGACCCGCGAGGAACTGCAATCGGGCAAGCCGATCATCGGCATCGCCCAGACCGGCAGCGACCTCTCGCCATGCAACCGCCATCACATTGAACTCGCCAAACGCGTGGCCGACGGGATTCGTGCCAATGGCGGCGTGCCGATCGAGTTTCCGGTCCATCCGATCCAGGAAACCGGCAAGCGCCCGACCGCGGCGCTCGACCGTAATCTGAGCTCTCTCGGTCTGGTCGAGGTGCTGTTCGGTTACCCGCTCGATGGCGTTGTGCTCACCACCGGCTGCGACAAGACCACCCCGGCCATGATCATGGGGGCGGCCACGGTCGATATCCCGGCCATCGTGCTGTCCGGTGGCCCGATGCTCGATGGCTGGTTCGAGGGTGAGCTGGTCGGCTCCGGCACCGTCGTGTGGGAGGCGCGCCGCCGCCTCGCCGCCGGGGAGATCGCCTATGACAAATTCATCGACATGGTGGCCGGATCGGCCCCCAGCGTCGGCCATTGCAACACCATGGGCACCGCCAGCTCGATGAACGCGATGGCCGAGGCGCTGGGCATGTCGCTGCCCGGCTGTGCCGCGATCCCCGGCCCGTATCGCGAACGCGCGCAGATCGCCTATGAAACCGGCAAGCGGATCGTCGACATGGTGCGCGAGGATCTGCGCCCCTCGCACATCCTGACGCGCGAGGCCTTCGAAAACGCCATCGTCTGCGCCTCGGCGATCGGCGCTTCGACCAACTGCCCGCCGCATGTGATCGCGATTGCGCGGCATATCGGCGTCGAGCTCGACATCGCGGATTGGGACACGATCGGCTACGATATTCCGCTGCTGGTCAACATGATGCCGGCGGGCAAATATCTTGGCGAGCGGTTCCACCGTGCGGGCGGTCTGCCCGCCGTGATCGGCGAACTCATGCGCCACGGCAAGATCCGCGAGTCCGCGCTGACGGTTTCCGGCCGCACCATGGGCGAGGAAAACCGCGGCAAGCGCAGCATCGATGCCGAAATGATCACCGATTACGAAACGCCCCTGCACGAACATGCCGGGTTTGCCGTGCTCACAGGCAACCTGTTCCACAGCGCGATCATGAAAACCTCGGTGATCTCGCCCGAATTCCGCGACCGCTTCATGCGCAAGCCCGGCGATCACGATGCGTTCGAGGGCCGCGCCATCGTGTTCGAGGGGCCGGAGGATTACCACCACCGGATCAACGATGCCGACCTGAAGATCGATGCCGACTGCATTCTGGTGATCCGCAATTGCGGGCCGATCGGCTATCCCGGCTCGGCGGAGGTGGTGAACATGCTCCCGCCGGATGCGCTGGTGAAACAAGGGATCAACCAGCTCCCCTGCATCGGCGACGGGCGGCAATCCGGCACCTCCGGCAGTCCTTCGATCCTCAATGCCAGCCCGGAATCGGCGGTCGGCGGCGGGCTGCTGCTGCTGCGGACCGGTGACCGGATCAGGGTCGATCTGAAAACCCGCACCGCGAACATCCTGATCGACGAGGCCGAACTGACCCGCCGCCGCGAGGCGATGGAACTGCCGGAACTGCTGAACCAGACGCCGTGGCAGGAAATCCATCGCCGCTTCACCGGCCAGCTCGAAACCGGCGCGGTGATGGAACACGCGGTGGGCTACCAGAGGATTGCCGAACGGTTCGGCGTGCCTCGGGATAATCACTGACCGGCCAGCCCTCGATGGCGCAGGCCGATCGGCTCAGGGTGGCGGGTTCAAGCCGACGCTATCCCTGATCTGCTTCAAATCGGCAACGAACGCCTGATAAGCCGCCTGCCGCGACGCCTCGTCGGGCAGGCGCAGCAGATAGGAGGGGTGAACCGTCACGAAGCCCGCCCGGCCATCGAGCTCCAGCGGCCCCCGGTTGCGCAACAGCGGCAGCGCCGTTCCGCTCAGGGCGTGCAGGGCGGTGGCGCCCAGGGCGACCACGAGTTTCGGGTTCACGAATCCGATTTCCTGCATCAGCCACCAGCGATAGTGCTTGACTTCGCCGGCGCTCGGCGTCGCATGCATCCGCCGCTTGCCGCGTTGTTCGTATTTGAAATGCTTGACCGCGTTGGTGACATAGAGGTCCGCACGATCGAGACCGGCCTCGGCCAGAGCGCGGTCGAGCATCTGGCCGGCGGGGCCGACGAAGGGGCGGCCGGCGAGATCTTCGGCGTCGCCCGGCTGTTCGCCGACCAGCGCGATCGCGGCACCGGCCGGGCCTTCGCCGAGCACGGCCCTTGTGCCGCCGGTGACCATGGGCTGCGCATCGGCGATGATCCGGTTCAACGCGGCGAGATCGGCGGGGTTCTGCCGCTCCATGGCGGCGACCGCGCGTGCGGGGTCACGATGGCGGGGGGCTTCGGCGGGGTGATCGACCATGGTTCGAACTCGCTCCGGTGCGTCGCGGATCAGATGGGGGATCAATGCCGCTTCGGGGAGGTTGCGCCAGTATTTCATCGCCATTTCGCTGCGCATCATGGTCGGGTTGAGGCGCGCGGGGTTGAAGATGCTGGCATAATAGCTGCACCAGCCCGCTTCGAATTCATCGTCCGCCGGGAGTTCGGCCTTGTCGCCGGGGCCGCCGACCACGAGGCGTTCGGTGTCCCAGAACAGTGAGCCGACCGGGGTCAGGATCGCCCAGATCATGCTGCGAAACCGCTCGATGAAAAAGCCGGCAGTGGCTTCGACGATGTAATGATCCGGCTCGAACCAGGCGATGTAGCGGGCGATGCCGTCGGGCGCGACGGTTTCGCGGAACCGCACGAACGCATGCATCTTGTGCAGATCGCGCCCGATCGCCTTGCGCATCGCCTCCAGCCGGTGAACCAGCCGGTCCGCCGGATTGGCGAGCAGCCCGGCCTCGCCGTGGCGGATGCGCCAGATCAAGCGATAGAGCAGGGCGTAGCGTTCGGGGTCGCGATGACAGACCACTGTACCGACCAGATCGGTGACCGCGCGCGGCAGCATGACCGGCGGGGCCTCGCCCGCGGCTTCGGTGCCGAACAGATCGAGGCCGCCGGAAGTATTCCAGATCACGTCGTCCGGCGGGGTCTCCACAGCGAGCAGGCGGCGGACGGCTTGGCGAAACCCGTCCCGATCCGCCCCCGTGGCGAGAGTGACGCGCGTGGTCAATCGAACAGGCTCAACTGCACCGGGGCCGGGGTCAGGCTGCGCCGCAGGTCGAGCCGGTCGATCAGCCGGGTGGGGCGATGATCGAGCGCGATCAGGAATGGCAGGACGCGCTTCAGCCCGCTGGTCAACCGTGCCAGATCATCGATGCGCAGGCGCATATGCCGCCGTGCCCGTATGATCTTTTCGACGGCGCGGGTGCCGAGCCCGGGCACACGCAGCAGCATTTCGCGCGGGGCGGTGTTCACATCGACCGGAAACTGGCCGCGATGTTTCAACGCCCACGCCAGTTTCGGGTCGATTTCGAGGTCGAGCATGCCCGCCTCGCCGCCCTCGGTGATTTCGGGCACGGTGAACCCGTAATAGCGCAGCAGCCAATCCGCCTGATACAGCCGGTGCTCCCGCTGCAGTGGCGGCGATTTCGCGGGCAGGAAGCGGCTGGCTTCGGGGATCGGGCTGAAGGCGGAATAATAGACCCGCTTCAGCGCGTAATTGCGGTAGAGCGAATCGCTCGCGGTCAATACGGTATCATCGGTGGCGGCATCGGCGCCGATGATCAGCTGGGTGCTCTGCCCGGCAGGGGCGAAATGCCGCCGTTCCTCCCTGGCCTCGATGATGCGGGACTGCATCTGGCCCATCGCCTGCTTGATCGTCGCCGTATTCTTTTCCGGTGCGAGATCTTCAAGACTTTTCTGCAACGGCAGTTCGAGATTGATCGACATGCGATCCGCGAACAATCCAGCCTGCTCGATCAGCCAGGGATTGGCCTCGGGGATGGTTTTCAGATGAATGTAGCCGGCAAACCCATGATCGGTGCGCAGCGATTTCGCGACCAGCATCATCTGCTCCATCGTGTAGTCGGGCGAGCGGATGATTCCCGACGACAGGAACAGGCCCTCGATATAATTACGCTTGTAAAAGCCGATCGTCAGCGCCACCACTTCCGCCACGCTGAACCTTGCGCGCCGGGTGTTCGAGGAGCGGCGGTTGATGCAGTAGGCGCAGTCGAACAGGCAGTAATTGGTCAGCAGGATTTTCAGCAGCGAAATGCAGCGGCCATCCGGCGTGTAGGAATGGCAGATCCCGGCACCCGTGGTCGAGCCGATCCCGGCTTTGCCCGCCGCGCGCTTTTTGCCACCGGAGGACGCGCAGGACGCGTCATATTTCGCGGCATCGGCCAGAATCCGCAGTTTGGCGTCGATTTTTTCGTCCATCGGAAATCCCGTCAATCACTTGTTCACTATATGTTCGTAAAATGGGATGTGCAACAGGCAGGAGGCAGGGAGACGGATGACCCTCTCGACAACAGGGGATCCAATGCCCAAAACGATCGTCATGGACAGAGATCGAAACATGACCGAAACCAGCATCGAAGATTCTTATATCGATATCGGAGGGCTTCGGGTCGCTCCGGTCCTGCACCGGTTCATCGATGGTGAAG